>DASURM010000196.1:0-30790 GCA_036280035.1 Burkholderiaceae bacterium
GTCAGCGTGGCCACCCGCTGCGCCACGGCCGGGAGCTGCGCGCGCTCGAGCGAAAAGTGCGGCGACTCGCCGCGCGCCACCATCGACGTGATCGCCGCGCAGCGCTCGCGAATGGTGGCTGGTGCGCGCAAGCGGCGCACCGCCTCGCTCAGCGCCGCACCGTTCGCAGCGGGCTCACCCAAGCGCGCGCCCCTTCACCGCTGCGAGCCGGACCTCGTCGGGCACCGCGCCGTCGGTGAAGTAGCCGGCCGCGATCTTAGCCTCGATCTCGACCCTGGCGTCGGCGGGCACCAGCGCATCGGGGATCTTGACGCGCTCTCCGACCTCGATGCCGCTGCCGGTGATGGCATCGAACTTGTCGTTGCTCATGCTGACCAGGCGGTGGATGCGCCGGATGCCGAGCCAGTGGAGCACGTCGGGCATCAGCTCCTGGAAGCGCATGTCCTGCACGCCGGCCACGCACTCGGTGCGCAGGAAGTACTTGTCGGCGCGGTCGCCGCCCTCCTGCCGCTTGCGCGCGTTGTAGACGAGGAACTTGGTCACCTCGCCGAGCGCGCGCCCCTCCTTGCGGCTGTAGGCGATGAGGCCGACACCGCCGTGCTGCGCGCCCTGGATGCACTCCTCGATCGCGTGCGTCAGGTACGGCCGGCAGGTGCAGATGTCGGAGCCGAACACGTCGGAGCCGTTGCACTCGTCGTGCACGCGCGCGGTCAGCGTCACCGCCGGGTTGGCGAGGTCGCGCACGTCGCCGAACACGTACAGCGTCTGGCCGCCGATCGGCGGCAGGAACACCTCGAGGTCGCTGCGCGTCACCAGCTCGGGAAACATGCCGCCGGTTTCTTCGAACAGAGCGCGCCGCAGGTCGGCCTCGGCGACGGCGAAGCGCCGCGCCACGCCGGGCAGCCACCACACCGGCTCGACCGCGATCTTGGTCACCGCGGCGGAGGCGTCTTCGAGCAGCACCTTGCCGTCGACCGCCAGCCGCTGGAACGCGATCGCCTGCTTGATCTCGGGCAGGTGGATGTGCGCCTTGGTGACCGCGATCGTCGGCCGCACGTCGTAGCCCTGCGCGATGTAGTCGGCGAACGCGGTCTGCACCGACGCGCCCCAGGGGTCGATCGACACGATCTTGTCGGGGTCGCCCCATTGTTCGTACGGGCCGATCGGGTCGGTGGGCGCGGTGTTGGTCAGGTCGGCGCGGTGGCCCTTGGTGAGGTTGCCCGCCGCCACCGCGAGCGCGCGGTAGACGCCGTAGCTGCCGCTGTGCGAGCCGATGACGTTGCGCTGGCTGCGGTTGCTGGTGGTGCCGACGATCGGCCCTCGCTCCAGCGCGTCGGCCGCACCCCAGTGGACCACGGGCGCTCCACTGGGCCCCTGGCCCGGATGCGACGTGAGGCGGATATGACGCGGTGCTTCGGCCATCGGCTTGCCCTTCAGCCACGGTCTGCTGCGGACAGCGAAGCTTGCAGCATAGCGCCCGTGCGCAGCCACAGGCTCGTCTCCACGCTGCGGCAGGCCGCCCACGGCCGGGCCTGCATGCCCGGCCGCTTCGCGAGGCACTCGCCCGTGCGCAGGCACGGGCTCGTGTCCACGCTCAGCCCCGCCGGTACGGCTTCATCAACGCCTGCGGATACGCCGCGCGCCGCGCCACCAGCACCAGCGCGACGATCGCCATCGCGTACGGCAGCATCAGGTAGAACTGGTACGCGATGTCGAGGCCGAAGGCGCCGCCGCCGGCCTGCTGCAGGCGCAACTGCAGCGCATCGAAGAAGCCGAACAGCAGCGCGCCGAGCAATGCCTTGCCCGGCCGCCACGACGCGAACACCACCAGCGCCACGCAGACCCAGCCGCGGCCGTTGACCATGTTGAAGTAGAAGGCGTTGAACGCCGCCAGCGTCAGGAAGGCACCGGCCACGCCCATCAGGCCCGAGCCGGCCATCACCGCGCCGGTGCGCAGCCGCAGCACGCTCAGGCCCTGGCCCTCGACCGCCTCGGGGTTCTCGCCGACCATGCGCAGCGCCAGCCCGAGCGGCGTGCGGTACAGCAGCCACGCCAGCGCCGGCACCAGCAGCAGCGCGAGCAGCGTCAACGGCGTCTGTTGATCGAGCACCGGCAGCGGCAGCCAGCTCATCTCGGCGAACGGCTGGATCGTTGGCGGGCTCTCGACCCTGGGAAAGCCGACGCGGTAGGCATAACTGGCCAGGCTGGTGGCCAGCAGCGTGATGCCGAGCCCCGACACGTGCTGGCTCAAGCCGAGCGCCACCGTCAAGCCAGCATGCAGCGCCCCGAAGGCCATGCCGGTGAGCGCCGCCACCGCCACCCCCACCCACAGCCCGCCGCCGTGGTAGACGGTGACCCAGCCGGCGAAGGCGCCGGCCACCATGATGCCTTCGATACCGAGGTTCAACACCCCCGCGCGCTCGCACAGCAGCACGCCGAGGGTGCCCAGGATCAACGGGGTCGCGATGCGCAGCACCGCCACCCAGAACGGCACGGCGAGCAGCAGGTCGAGGGTCTCGCCCATCGCTTCAGCGCCAGCGCACCCGCCAGCGCACGCCGAGTGCGGCCACCAGCACGGCCACCAGCGCCACCGCGGTGATGACATCGGCGATGTAGGTCGGCACGCCAACGGCGCGGCTCATGCTGTCGGCGCCCACCAGCATGCCGGCCACGAACACCGCTGCCGCGACCACGCCGATCGGATGCAGCGCCGCCAGCATCGCCACCACGATGCCCGAGTAGCCATAGCCGGGCGACATGTCGAGCGTCACATAGCCCGCGCGCCCCGCCACCTCGACCGCGCCGGCCAGCCCGGCGAGCGCGCCCGACAGCAGCGCCACCTGCCACATCACGGCGCGCACCGGCATGCCGGCGAAGGCGGCGGCGCGCACGTTGGCGCCGACCGCGCGGATCTCGAAGCCGAGCGTCGTGTGGCGCAGCATCAGCGCCAGCGCCACCGCCAGCGCAAGGGCGGCCAGCAGGCCGCTGTGCACGCGGCTGCGCGGGATCAACTTGGCGAGCTGCAGCGGATCGGCGATCGCCACGCTCTGCGGCCAGCCGAGCGCCGACGGGTCCTTCATCGGGCCGTCGAGCATCGCCGACACGAACAACAGCACGATGAAATTCAGCAGCAGCGTCGTCACCACCTCGTCGACGCCGAAGCGCACCTTCAGCCACGCCGGTACCAGCAGCAGCAAGGCGCCGGCGATGCAGGCGGCCGCGATCATCAGCGGGAACAGCAGCGAACCCGGCAGCGCCCAGCCGCTGCCACCGTGCAGGCCGCCCACCGCCACCGCGGCCAGCGCACCCGCGTAGAGCTGACCTTCGGCGCCGATGTTGTAGAGGCGGGCGCGAAACGCCACCGCCACCGACAGGCCGGTGAGGATCAGCGGCGTGGCGCGGGTCAGCGTCTCGGTCCACGCGAAGCGCGAGCCGAAGCCGCCTTCGAGCAGCAGCGCGTAGGCGCGACCCACCGGCGCACCGGCCCAGGCCACCAGCAGCGAGGTGACCGCCAGCGTGAACGCCAGCGCCGCCAGCGGCGCGGCCAGCCACAGCCAGGCCGGCGTCTGCGGCCGCGGCTCGAGCCGCATCAGTGCACCGCCTCGTGCGCTGCGTCGCCCATCGCGAGGCCGAGCGACGCCAGCGTCCACTGCGCGCGCGGCTTGGCCGGCGTCAGCCGTCCGCGGGTGATCACCGCGATGCGATCGGCTAGCGCGAGGATTTCGTCGAGGTCTTCGCTGATCAACAGCAGCGCGGCGCCCGCCTGGCAGGCCTGCAGCAGGCAGCGGTGCACCTCGGCGACGGCGCCGACGTCGAGGCCCCAGGTCGGCTGGTGCGCGACGATCAGCACCGGTGCCACGTCGCGGTAGCGCGGGCTGGTCAGCGCGCGGCCGATGATCAGCTTCTGCAGGTTGCCGCCCGACAGCGCCGCCGCGCGCGAGTCGAGCCCGCCGCCGCGAACGTCGAAACGCTCGACGACGCGCCGCGCATGCTCGTAGGCCCGCTCGCGCCGCAACACGCCCCAGCGGGCGAAGCGGCGGCCCGCATAGCGCTCGAGCAGCGCGTTCTCCCAGACCGCGAGGTCGCCGATCGCGCCGACGCCCTGACGATCCTGCGGGATGCGCGCGACGCCGGCCTGCACCCAGTCGTGCGGACGCGCCGGCAACGAGCGGCCGGCCACCTCGAGCGAACCGCCGTCGAGCGTGCGCACGCCCGACAGCACGTCGGCCAGCGCCTGCTGCCCGTTGCCGGCGACGCCGGCGACGGCCACCACTTCGCCGGCGTGCACCTCGAGGTCGACCCGGTCGAGCAGCATGCGCCCGCCGTTGCGCACGCTGGCCGCGCGCAGCGCGCACGCCAGCAGCCGCGGTGCCTCGGTGGCCGCCGGCTGGCGCGCCACCGGCGCCACCGCGCGGCCGACCATCGCCTCGGCGAGGCCCGCCTTGTCGGCCCCCGCGGTGCGCATCTGCGCGACCACGCGCCCTGCGCGCAGCACGATCACGCGGTCGGCCACCGCGAGCACCTCGTCGAGCTTGTGGCTGATGAACACGATCGCCATGCCACCCGCGACCATCTGCTGCAGCGTCGCGAACAGCGAGGCCGACTCCTGCGGCGTCAGCACCGCCGTCGGCTCGTCGAGGATCAGCGCGCGCGCGCCGCGCGTCAGTGCCTTCAGGATCTCGACGCGCTGGCGCTCGCCGACCGACAGGTCGCCGACGCGCGCATCGGGCTCGACTTTCAGGCCGAAGCGCTGCGCGATCTGCAGCAGCCGCGCGCGCGCCTGCACCCGCCGCGACCGCCACCACCACAACGGCTCGATGCCGAGCATCACGTTGTCGAGCACGCTCAGGTTGTCGGCCAGCGTGAAGTGCTGATGCACCATGCCGATGCCGGCGGCCAGCGCGGCCTTCGGCTCGCCGGGCGGCAGCGGCCGGCCGTCGACCTCGATCGAGCCGGTGTCGGCCAGGTGATGGCCGAACAGGATCGACACCAGCGTGCTCTTGCCGGCACCGTTTTCGCCGAGCAGAGCCAGCACCTCGCCGGCGCGCAGTTCGAGCGAGATGGCGTCGTTGGCCAGCACCTGGCCGAAGCGCTTGCTGATGCCCGTCAGTCGCAACAGCGGTGCAGAGTCCGCCGCGCTCGCGATCGGCGCGCCGACGCGCGCCACCTCAACCGCCCCCGACCACCCGCACCGCTACCCGCCTCGGGTCACTTGGCGGTTCCCTTCGGTTGCTGGTCATCGACCTTCACCTTGAACGTGCCGTCGAGGATCGCCTTCTCCTTGGCCCTGACCTTGGCCATCAGGTCGGCCGGAACCTTGCCCTCGAAGGTGCCCAGGGAGCTCAGCTCGCTGCCCTTGACCTTCATCTGCGAGAAGTGGCCGTAGTCCTCGGCCTTGAACTTGCCGGCCTTCACCGCCTTGATCGCGGCGTCGATCGTCGGTTCCATGTTCCACAGCGCCGAGGCGACCACGGTGTCGGGGTACTTGTCCTGGGTGTTGATCACGTTGCCGATCGCCAGCTTGCCGCGCTCCTTGGCGGCGTCGCTGACGCCGAAGCGCTCGGCGTACATCAGGTCGGCGCCGCGGTCGATCATCGCGAAGGCGGCCTCCTTGGCCTTGGGCGGGTCGAACCAGCTGTTGATGAAGGTGACCATGAACTCGGTCTTCGGATTCACCTCCTTGGCTCCCGCCATGAAGGCGTTCATCAGCCGGTTGACCTCGGGGATCGGATAGCCGCCGACCATGCCGATCTTGTGGCTCTTGCTCAGCCCGCCGGCGATCATGCCGGTGAGGTAGCTCGGCTCCTGGATGTAGTTGTCGAACACCGAGAAGTTCGGCTCCTGCGGCTTGCCCGAGCTGCCCATCAGGAAGCTCACCTTCGGATAGTCCTTGGCCACCTTGCGCGCCGCCAGTTCGACGGCGAACGCCTCGCCGACGATCAGCGTGTAGCCGCCCTCGGCGTACTGGCGCATCACGCGCTCGTAGTCGGCGTTGGCGACGTTCTCGCTGAACACGTACTCGGCCTCGCCGCGCGCGACTGCGGCCTTCATCGCCTTGTCGATGCGGCTGACCCACTGCTGCTCGACGGGCACGGTGTAGATGGCGGCCACTTTCAGCTTGGCCTGGGCGAACGCGGGGCCGACCAGCGTAGCCAGCACGGCGGCGGCGCCGAGCAGCAGGGTCGAGCGGCGAATCAGGGGCATGAGGTTCCTCCGGGGTGTGTGGGTCGTGAATAGATGCGGTCGGCATTTGGCGGGTGGCGCCGCGGGCCGTCAATCGGGGGCGACGATGGGATGCACCATAGGTGTACCGTACGCCCACGCCAATCGATTCTCCATCGCCATGGTCTCGATTCTCGACGACGCAGTCGAGCGCAGCGCGCAGCGCATCGTCGCCACCGGCCGCCGGCCGCGCATCGCAGTGCTGCTCGGCTCGGGTTGGCAGGCCTTTGCCGAGCGAGTGCGCTCGAACGTCACGTTGTCATATGCGCAGCTGCCGGCGTTTCCGCCGCTCGGCGTCGAGGGCCACGCCGGCACGCTGCACCTCGGCCGCATCGGTGCGCACGAGGTCGCCGTGCTGGCCGGCCGACGGCACGCCTACGAGACCGGCGACGCGTCGGCGATGCGCGGCGCCATCGCCACGCTGGCGGCGTGCCGCGTCGACGTGCTGGTGCAGACCAACGCGGCCGGCAGCCTCGAACCGGCGATCCGTCCGGGCGAGTTGATGCTGATCACCGACCACCTGAATCTGGTGCAGCGCACGCCGCTGGTCGGCGAGACGGGCAGCGAGCGCTTCGTCGACCTGCGCGATGCGTACGACCCCGCACTGCGCACGCGTGCACTGGCCACCGCCGAGCGCGCCGGCACCGTGCTGCACCAGGGCATCTACGCCTGGATGCTCGGCCCGCAGTTCGAGACGCCGGCCGAGATCCGCATGCTGCAGCAGCTCGGCGCACAGGCGGTGGGCATGAGCACGGTGCCCGAGACGATTCTGGCGCGGCGCCACGGCCTGCGCGTGTTGGCGCTGTCGATGATCACCAACATGGGCTGCGGGCTCGACGACGCGCAGGTGCTGAGTCACGCGCACACGCTCGCTGCGGCCGTTGCCGCGCAGGCGAGCGCGCTGCCGCTGCTCGAAGCGATCGTCGCGGCGCTGGAGTGGGTCGACCCATGAACCGCACCGTGCGCGAGACCGCGCGCATCGCGCTGGCGTGCCTCGATCTGACGAGCCTCAACGACCGCCACAGCGACGCCGAAGTGATCGCGCTGTGCGAGCGCGCCCGCGGCGCGCACGGCGCGGTGGCCGCGGTGTGCGTGTGGCCGCGCTTCGCGCGACTGGCGCGCGAACGCCTGCCCGCTGGCGTCAAGGTCGCCGCGGTGGCCAACTTTCCCGACGGCTCGACCGACATCGCGCGCACGCTGCGCGACATCGACGCCATCGCGGCCGCCGGCGCGCAGGAGGTCGACGTCGTGCTGCCGTGGCGCGCGATGCTGGCCGGCGACGACACCGCCTGCGCGGCGCTGTTGCGCGCAGCGCGGCACGCCAGCGCGGGCCTGACGCTCAAGGTGATCCTCGAGACCGGCGAGCTGCGCGACGAGGCGCTGATCGAACGCGCCGCGCGGCTGGCGCTGGCCGAAGGTGCCGACTTCCTCAAGACCAGCACCGGCAAGACGGCGCAGGGCGCCACGCCGCAGGCCGCTGCCGTGATGCTGCGCGCGATTGCCGCCGATGCCCAGGCGCGCTCGCGCGTCGGCTTCAAGGCCGCGGGCGGCATCCGCACGGTGGCCGACGCCGCGGCGTACGTCGACGCGGTCGAGCACGCGCTCGGCGCGCCGGCGCTGGTGCCGGCGCGCTTTCGCCTCGGTGCCAGCAGTTTGCTGGGCGACATCGAGGCCGTGCTGGCCGGCACACCGACCACGCCGACGCCGCCCGGGAGCTACTGACGCCGCAACGCCCGGCTCTGCGGCTACAGCCGCTCGAACACCGCGGCGATGCCCTGACCGCCGCCGATGCACATCGTCACCAGCGCATAGCGGCCGCCGATGCGCTGCAGCTCGTACAGCGCCTTGGTCGCCAGGAACGCGCCCGAGCAGCCGATCGGGTGGCCGAGCGCGATGGCGCCGCCGTTGGGGTTGGTCTTCTTCATGTCGAGTTCGAGCCCGCGCGCCACCGCGATCGCCTGCGCGGCGAAGGCCTCGTTGCTCTCGATCACGTCCATCTGGTCGAGCCGCACGCCGCCCTTCTTCAGCGCCGCCTTGGTCGCCGGGATCGGCCCCTCGCCCATGATCTCGTTGGGCACCCCGGCCACCGCGTACGACACCAGCCGCGCCAGCGGCTTGTGCCCGTGCGACGCGGCGACCGTCGCATCGGCCAGCACGAAGAACGCCGCGCCGTCGTTGATGCCCGAGGCGTTGCCCGCGGTGACGGTGCCGTCCTTCTTGAATGCGGGCTTCAGCTTGGCCAGCGACTCCATCGTGGTGCCGGCCTTCACGTGCTCGTCGACCTCGAACCGGACCTCGCCCTTGCGGGTCTGCTTGACGATCGGCACGATCTGCGACTTGAAGCGTCCTTCGGCGATCGCTGCCGCGGCACGCCGGTGCGACTCCACCGCCAGCGCGTCCTGCTCCTCGCGCGTGATGGTCCACTTGACCGCCAGGTTTTCGGCCGTGATGCCCATGTGGCCGACGCCGAACGGGTCGGTCAGCGTGGCGACCATGCTGTCTATCATCTTGCTGTCGCCCATGCGCGCGCCGCTGCGCATCGCGGTGGACAGATACGCGCCGCGGCTCATCACCTCGACGCCGCCGCCGATGCCGTAGTCGGCGTCGCCGAGCAGGATGTTCTGCGCCGTGGTCACGATGCCCTGCAGCCCCGACGAGCACAGGCGGTTGACCGCCATCGCCACCGAGTCCATCGGCAGGCCGGCCTGTATCGACGCCACCCGCGCCACGTAGGCGAAGCGGCTCTCGGTGGGAATGGTGTTGCCCACCGTCACGTACTGGATCGCCTTGGGGTCGACGCCCGAGCGCTCGACCGCGGCCTTCATCACCGTGCCCGCCAGTTCGGCCGGCTCGATGTCGGCCAGCGCGCCGGCGAAGGTCCCGATCGCCGAGCGCGCCGCGCCCAACACCACCACATCCCGCTTGCTCATGCTCGACTCCTGTTCGGCTGGACACACCCGCCGGCATCCACGCGATGCCGGCACGTACGTTCATATTCTGCGCCGCGGCAACGATTCATGCGCCACCTAGAATGTTTGGTGGATCCGCCGCTGCCGGCGGCCCGCCCCGATGCTCCCCTCGCCGCTGACCAACCTGTCGCCGCTCGACGGCCGCTACGCCGCCAAGCTCGACGCGCTGCGCCCGCTGTTGTCGGAGTACGGGCTGATGCACCGGCGCGTGCAGGTCGAGGTCGAGTGGTTCGTCGCGCTGTCGGACGCCGGCATGCCCGAGTTCGCGCCGCTCCCCGCCGCCGCGCGAGAGCGGCTGCGTGCGTGGGTGGTGCAGTTCGGCGAAGACGACGCGCTGGACATCAAGAACATCGAGCGCACCACCAACCACGATGTCAAGGCGGTCGAGTACTGGCTGAAGGACCGCATGCGCGGCGAGCCTGAGCTCGAGCCGTGGCGCGAGTTCGTTCACTTCGCGTGCACCAGCGAGGACATCAACAACACCAGCCACGCGCTGATGCTGGTAGCCGCGCGCGAGCAGGTGCTCCTGCCCGCGCTCGACAAGCTGCAGGCCACGCTGACGGCGATGGCGCACGAGCTGGCCGACGTGGCGATGATCGGCCGCACGCACGGCCAGACCGCGAGCCCGACCACGCTCGGCAAGGAGATCGCAAACGTGGCGGCGAGGCTGGCGCGCGCGCGCGAGGGCATCGCCCGCGTGCAGCCGCTGGCCAAGATGAACGGTGCGGTCGGCAACTACAACGCGCACGTCGCAGCCTGGCCGGGCTTCGACTGGGAAGCCTTCGCGCGGCGCGTGGTCGAGCAGCAGCTCGGCCTGGCGTTCAACCCGTACACGATCCAGATCGAGCCGCACGACTGGATGGCCGAGCTGTTCGACGCGGTGGCGCGCGCCAACACCGTGCTGATCGACTGGTCGCGCGATGCCTGGGGCTACATCGGCCTGGGCTACTTCGCGCAGCGGCTGGCCGCCGGCGAGGTGGGCAGCTCGACGATGCCTCACAAAGTCAACCCGATCGACTTCGAGAACGCCGAAGGCAACTTCGGCCTGGCCAACGCGCTGCTGGCGCACCTGTCGCAGAAGCTGCCGGTCAGCCGCTGGCAGCGCGACCTCAGCGACAGCACGGTGCTGCGCAACATGGGCGTCGCGCTCGGCCACGCGCTGCTCGGTTACGACTCGCTGCAGCGCGGCCTGGGCAAGCTCGAGGTCAACCGCGCGGCGATTGACGCCGACCTCGACGAAGCCTGGGAGGTGCTGGCCGAAGCGGTGCAGACGGTGATGCGCCGCCACGGTCTGCCCGAGCCGTACGAGCAGCTCAAGGCGCTGACCCGTGGCAAGACGATCGACGGGCCCGCGATGCGCGCGTTCATCGACTCGCTGGCGCTGCCGGCGCCCGAGAAGGCGCGGCTGCACGCGTTGACTCCGAAGGGTTACACCGGCATCGCCTCGACGCTGGCGAAGCGCTTGCGTTGACTCTGCGCATGGCCGCTGCTTTCATCGACCGGCTGCTGGCCGCCGAGCGCGCCAACGATTCGCTGCTGTGCGTGGGGCTCGACCCCGAGCCGGCCAAGTTTCCCGGCGCGTGGCAGCACGATGCGACGCGCATCTTCGACTTCTGCGCCACCATCGTCGACGCCACGCGCGATCTGGTGCTCGCGTTCAAGCCGCAGATCGCCTACTTCGCCGCGCACCGCGCCGAGGATCAGCTCGAACGGCTGATGGCGCACATCCGCAAGGCGGCGCCCGACGTGCCGGTGATCCTCGACGCCAAGCGCGGCGACATCGGCGCCACCGCCGAGCAGTACGCGCGCGAGGCGTTCGAGCGCTACGGCGCCGATGCGGTCACGCTGTCGCCGTTCATGGGCTTCGACTCGATCGAGCCATACATGAAGTACGACGGCAAGGGCCTGATCCTGCTGTGCCGCACCTCCAACCTCGGCGGCGCCGATCTGCAGGCGCAGCGCCTGGCCAGCGGCGACCTGCTGTACGAGCACATCGCACGGATCGCGCAGCACGAGTGGAACCACACGGGCCAGCTCGGCCTCGTGGTCGGCGCCACCTTTCCCGAAGAGATCGCGCGCGTGCGCGAACTCGCGCCGACGCTGCCGCTGCTGCTGCCGGGCGTCGGCGCGCAGGGCGGCGACGCGCACGCCTGCGTGCAGGCCGGCTGGCGCGGCGACGCGCGCCGCACCAGCGCGCCGATCATCGTCAACAGCAGCCGCGCGGTGCTCTATGCCAGTCGCGGCAACGAGTTCGCGGCGGCGGCGCGACGGGTGGCGCAGGAGACGCGGGCGTTGCTCAATGCGGCGCGCGGCGCGGTAATGACGGGCGCGCGCTGACAGGCGCGTCAGATCGTCAAGCAGATCTGTTCGTATCGGCTTGCTGGCCAGGGTGCAGCAAGCACCCTCACCCCAACAGCGGCTGCAGCGGCAGCTCGCGCAGCCGCTTCCCCGTCAGCACGAACAACGCGTTGGCCAGCGCCGGCGCCACTGGCGGCAGCCCCGGCTCGCCCATGCCGGTAGGGGCCGCGGTGCTGGCCACCGTATGGGTTTCGATCGCCGGCGTCTGCGCCAGCGTGAGCAGCGGGTAGTCGGGGAAGTTCTTCTGCTTGACGACGCCGCCTTCGATGTCGATACGGCCGTACAGCGCCGCGGCGAGCCCGAACATCACCGACGACTCCACCTGCTGCGCCACCCCTTGCGGATGCACCACCACGCCGCAGTCGAGCGCGCACACCACGCGGTGCACGCGCGCTCGTTTGTCGGCGCCGAGCGACACCTCGACCACCTGCGCGACGATGGTGCCGAAGCTCTCGTGCAGCGCGACGCCACGCGCGCGGCCGGCCGGCGGCGGCCGGCCCCAGCCGGCCTTCTGCGCCGCCAGCGTCAACACCGCCGCGTGGCGCGGCTTGGCTGCGAGCAGATCGAGCCGGAACTTCACCGCGTCGGCCTTTGCCGCATGAGCCAGCTCGTCGATGAACGCCTCCTTGAAGAAGGCGTTGTGCGAGTGGCCCACCGAGCGCCAGTTGCCGATCGGCACGCCGCTTCGGGTGGCCGCGTGCGCGATGCGCTGGTTCGCGATCGCATAGGGCAGGTCGTACAGCCCCTCGACCGTGGTCTTGTCGGGTGTGTCGAACGGCGCGCTGAGCGCGGGCAGCGCGCGCGCCATCCAGCGCGGCTCGAGCGCATCGCCGGCGCTGTGCACCTCCAGCGCGGTGACGCCGCCGGCGGCGTCGAGCCCGGCGCGCAGCAGGGCTGCACCGGCCGGGCGGTAGAAGTCGTGCGTGAAATCTTCTTCGCGCGACCAGGCGAGCTGCACCGGGCGACCAGCCGTCTCCTGCGCCACGCGCACCGCCTGCGCGACGGCATCCACTTCGAGCCGGCGGCCGAAGCCGCCGCCGAGGTAGGTGACGTGCACGGTCACCGCCTCGGGCGCGACGCCAGCCACCCGCGCGGCGGCGTCGCGCGCCAGGCCCGGCACCTGCGTCGGCGCCCACACCTCGACGCGGCCCTCGCTGATGCGCGCGGTGCAGTTCATCGGCTCCATCGTTGCGTGGGCGAGGTACGGCGCTCGGTACAGCGCCTCGACGCGGCGGCTGGCCTCGGCCAGCGCGGCCTTGGTGTTGCCACGACTGGCGAAGGCAAAGCCCTTTTGCTGCGCGGCCGCGTCGCGCGCCGCGGCTTCGAGCGCCGCCTCGATGCGCTTGGAGTCGAGCAGCCCCAGCGGGGGATCGCGCCACTGCACGCGCAGGCGGCGTGCAGCGCTGCGCGCATGCCAGGTGGTGCGTCCGACCACCGCGATCGCCGCGGCCGCACCGCCCAGCGGCGGCAAGCGCACGACGCGCTCGACGCCGGGCTGCGCGAGTGCGGCGTCGACATCGACCGTGGCCAGCGAGCCGCCGAGCATCGGGGCGTGCAGCACGTCGGCATACACCAGCCCCGGCAGCCGCACGTCGAGGCCGAACACCGCGCGTCCGTTGCACTTGTCGACGAGGTCGATGCGTCGCGCCGGGTGGCCGATCACACGCCAGGCCGACGCCGGCTTCAGCGTCACGTCGCCCGCCGGCGACAGCGCGGCCTGCTCGGCCAGCTCGCCGTAGTGCGCGCGCGGCCCCGACGGGTGGCTGACGACGCCGTCGCGCACTTCGAGTTCGGCCACCGGCAGCTTCCAGCGCAGCGACGCCACGCCGAGCAGCCGTGCGCGCGCGGTGGCCGCCGCCAGGCGCAGCGGGCCCCACGCATCGGCCACGCTGGCCGAGCCGCCGGTGATATTGATGCCCAGCTCGCGCGCGAGCTTGCGCGTCATCCAGCGCGCCGCCTCGAAGGCGACGGATTCCTGCCCGGGCTCGCGGTCGTCGGCGTCGAACGGCAGGAAGCCGACGAAGCCTTCGGCGCTGCCGAAGATCGCGTCGTGTCCGGCCTGCTGCAGCCGCACGCGCGCCAGCGGCACGTCGAGCTCCTCGGCGACGAGCATCGCCAGGGCGGTGTGCACGCCCTGGCCCATCTCGCTGCGGTTCATCGCCAGCACCACGGTGCCGTCGGTGGCGACCTTGATCCAGCCGTTGAGCGCGATCTCGCCGTCCACCGCGGGCCACAGCCCCGCCGAGCCGAGCCGGCTACGCGGCGGCAGCACGCTCCAGCCCACCAGCAGCGCACCGCCGACCGCAGCGCCCGACAGCAGCAGGCCGCGCCTTCTCATCGACTGGGGCGCCGCCGCGCGAGCTGCCGCGCCGCCGTCTTGACCGCTACGCGCACGCGTGGCGTACTGCCGCAGCGGCACAGGTTGGTGATCGCCGCGTCGATGTCGGCATCGCCGGGGTCGCGGTTCGTTTCCAGCAGTGCCGCCGCGGCCATCAGCATGCCGCTCTGGCAGTAGCCGCATTGCGGCACCTGGTGCTCGACCCAGGCCTGCTGCAGAGGATGCGGGCCGCTCTGGCCGGCCAGGCCTTCGATCGTGCGCACGCTCTTGCCCTGCAGCGACGACAGCGGCGTCACGCACGAGCGCACCGCCGCGCCGTCGACGAGGACCGTGCACGCACCGCACGCGGCAACGCCGCAGCCGTACTTGGTGCCTGTCATCTGCAGCACGTCGCGCAGCAGCCACAGCAGCGGCATGCTGGGGTCGGTCTGCGAGTCGTCGATCGCGACGCTGCGCTCGTTGATCGTCAGGTTCATCGCCACTTGGGCCCCGTGGTCCGCAGGGGCGGCATTGTCGCCCGCTTGTGTTTTCTTGCTGCGCAAGCGTTGTAGCCCCTCGCAGTTTGGACTGCGACGCTCCAGCGTCGCATCCCCAAGCGGACGCCGCGGATCCGGCTTTGCCGGGCCGCTGGCGTTGCCCCCTAGAGGGGGGTGAGCGGGACGGCAACAGTCCGGGGGACTGTTGCCCGCCAGCGAACGCCGCTAGGCCGCTTCGGGGGTGGTCAATCGAGCTCGACCTCGACGTGCACGGCGCCGGCGCGGTCGGCGCGCGCGCTCAGGCCGAGCCGTGCCCCGCGCGGTGCGCGCACCACCCACTCGGCCACCGCGCGGTCGGCGGTGACGTCGCGGTTGGGCAGGAAGGCTTGCAGCGACGTCTTGGTCGCGTGCCCGGCGAGCTGCGGTCCGACGATGCGCGGCTTGCCGCCGACCAGCTCGCAGCCTGCGGGCAGTTTCAGATCGAACACCACGCCGCGCGCGATCTTGCGCTCGAGCGCGCGCGCGCTGATGTAGGCCGGCAGGTAGCCGGCGTTGGCCACCGCGAAGCGCACGCGCCAGGTGTCGGGGCCGAGCGCACGCACCTCGGTGCGCAGCACTTCGAGCTTGGGCAGGCTCAACGCGAGCTGCATCAGCCAGGCCGGAAAGCGGGCCACCTCGCGTTCGCGCAGGTGCGACGGCGGGTTGCGCCAGTAGTTCAGGCGGTCCCAGCCGCCGAGCTCGACCGCGCCGAGCTGCGGATGCTGGAACGGATACCAGTCGACGTGCGCCCGGCCGCCGCACTGCGCATCGCTCCAGCGCAGCAGCTTGAGGTCGTCGGCCGGCGGATGCTCGCGGTACCAGTGGATCCAGTCGTAGTCGGTGATGCCGGCTTCCTTGTTCGGCGCCCAGATCTCCACCGTCCAGAACAGCGATCCCATGTGTTCGTAGAGCCAGTCCTGCGTGCCGGTGATGATCTCCTTGGGGTGGTAGCGAAACTCCTCGTAGATGCTGACCGTCGGGTAGCCGGTGAGCTTCTCGCCGAGCGCCGACAGCCGCTTGTAGATCCACAGGTCCTCGGGCGTCATGTCGTCGTCGGACTGCGTGCCCATCGGCCGCAGGATCACGCCCGAGTGCGTGTGGAAGCTGACGCCGGCGCCGATGTTGGGGTGCTTGACGATGAAGTCGACCATCGCGCGCACCTCGGGCTCGCTGGTCGGGTAGGGCCCGGCGCCCGCCTGCTCGAACTCTTGCCGCCAGTACGACGGGAAGTTGCGGTTCAGGTCGAGTCCCTCGCGGTCGGGGTTGACCTTGACCTGCAGGCCGTCGAAGTGGGTCAGCGTGCCTTCGGGCATCACGCGCCAGTAGCTGCCGCCGAACTCGCCGGGCTCGCGCGGGATCATCAACCGCGCTTCCTCCGGGTGGCTCTTCCACGAGCCGTGCGGGTCGGCGATGCGCATCAGCAGCACGCGGCCGTCGCCGTCGACGTCCTCGACCGTCAGGCCGTCGATCGCCGGCTCGTCGAACGGGTACGGCCGCGTCGACGAGCGGATGAAGCGCGGCTTGGGCGCCAACGCCAGCTCGGCGCCGTCGGGGTTCAGGCGCGGGCACAGGTAGATCACCCGCGTGTCGAGCAACTGCACCGCCTGCGCATCGCCGCGGCCATAACCCAGCAGCAGGTGGTGCAGCCAGTACAGGCAGGCGGTGCTCGCGGTCACCTCGCCGGCGTGGATGTTGCCGTCGCACCAGAACGCAGGCTTGTCGGTGTCGATTCCGGTGGCGAAACGGGTCAGCACGACCAGCCAGATGTCGCGCCCCTCGAAGCTCTTGCCGATCGACTCCACGCGCACCAGATCCGGCCGCGCGTCGGCATAGTCGTGCAGCAGCCGCGTCAGTTCGGCGTGGCGGTAGAAGACATCGAAGCGGGGAACCGGCAGGTCGCTCATGGCGGCTAAGGCGCAGCTGCGATTCGGCGCAGTGTGGCAGAGCGCTAGCGGGGCCTCCGCGCACCGGCCCTTCGTGCAAACCCGCGCATCCCCTCAGGCGGGGTGAGGTCAGCGGATCGGCAGGAACAGCCGCACGATGCCGCGCACGCTCACCAGGTTGCCCGGGTTGCCGGTCTCCTCGAGCACGCCTTCCATGCGCCGCAGGATGCGCGCGCTGCGCTGCGCGCGCCAGATCAGCAGGTCGGCCAGCCAAGGGTGCTCGTTGACGCGGTTGGCGCGCTCGTACAGCTCGAAGCGCGGCTTCAGCGCGGCGATCGCCGCCCGGTACGGCGCGTGCGCGGCGTCGAGCGTCGGGCCGTCGGCTGCCGCTGGACGCGCCGCGGCGCCCGCGTCGATCAGCGCACGCGCGGCCAGCATGCCGGTTTCCATTGCCTTGCCGATGCCTTCGCCGGTGAAGGCGTAGGTGCTGCCGGCGGCCTCGCCGGTGACCATGAGGCCGGGCCGCGTCAGCGCAGCGCCGTCGAGCGAGCAGCGCAGCGGGGCGCCCTTGAGGTCGCCTTGCATCGTGCCGCCGCGCATCAGCTCGCGCGCCGGCGCGTAGACCTCGCAGAAGGTGGCGAACATCTGGCGCAGGTTGACGTCCTGCATCGTCTGCCGGCCGTCGCTCTGCCTGGCGTGGCTGTGGATCAGGCCGACGCCGATGTTGAACACGCCGTCGCCGCACGGAAAGACCCAGCCGTAGCCCTTGCTGAGGCGCTTGTGCCACACCACCTCCAGCTCGGTGATGCGCTCGCTCATCGCGGGGTTGTGCGCATAGCCGCGCAGCGCCACCGCGCTGGGCGTGCGCCGCTCGCACACGCCGGCAGCGATCAGCGCCTGCGGCACCGCGCCGGTGGCCAGCACCACCTGGTGCGCGCGCAACTCGTGCACCGCGTCGCCGACGCGCAACCGCGCGCCGACGACGCGCTCGCCATCGACGAGCGGTGCCTCGAAGCGCGCCGGGGCGTGGAACTCGGCACCCGCCCGGCGCGCGGCGCGGCAGACGATGTCGTCGAGCTGGCGCCGCGGCAGCACCGCGAGCCGGCCCGGCACGTCGATGCGCCCGCCACGCGGCCCGACGCAGCCGACGTGGCGCGCACGCTGCGCGTGCGCCATCACCTCGTCGTGCACGCCCAGCCGCTGCAGCGCCGCGTGCGCGTCGGGGATCAGGCCATCGCCGCACACCTTGTCGCGCGGGAACGCCTGCGCGTCGACCAGCAGGGTGTGCAACCCGGCGCGGGCGAGTAGCTGCGCGCACGCGCTGCCTGCAGGGCCGGCGCCGACGACGAGCACATCGCACGAGGCGGGGAAGGGGATGGATTCAGCCGCTGCAGCCATGGCCGCGTCCGGGTGGCGGCGGCATTGTAGGCAGCGACGCGGCAGCGCAATCCCGTTCGATCGCCTGGGGGCCGAACCGCAGGCGCCGCACCGTCTGCGCCGAGCGTGCCGCGGCGCCGCTTACGCCGGCTGCAGGGTCGCCGGCTCGTGTTGCGCCGCTTTCACGTGCAGCCGCCAGGCGTGCAGCAGCGGCTCGGTGTAGCCGCTGGGCTGCGACTTGCCCTCGAACACCAGATCGAGCGCCGCCTGGTAGGCCGCGCTCGAATCGGCGCGACCGGCCATCGGCCGGTAGTGCGGATCGCCGGTGTTCTGCCGGTCGACCACCGCGGCCATGCGCTCGAAGGTGGCACGCACCTGCGCCTCGCTGACGATGCCGTGATGCAGCCAGTTGGCGATGTGCTGGCTCGAAATGCGCAGCGTCGCGCGGTCTTCCATCAGGCCGACGTTGTGGATGTCGGGCACCTTCGAGCAACCGATGCCCTGGTCGACCCAGCGCACCACGTAGCCGAGGATGCCCTGGGCGTTGTTGTCGATCTCTTGCTGCCGCTGCTCGGCGCTCCAGTCGGCGTTGGTCGCCACCGGCACGCTCAGCAGGTCGGTCAGCAGCGCGTCGTATTCGGCATCGAGGTCCGCCTTCTCTAGTTGCCGCATCACCGCGAAAACGTCGACCTGGTGATAGTGCAGCGCGTGCAGCGTCGCCGCGGTGGGGCTGGGCACCCACGCGGTGTTGGCGCCGGCGCGCGGATGCACGATCTTCTGCTCGAGCATCGCGCGCATCAGGTCGGGCATCGCCCACATGCCCTTGCCGATCTGCGCCCTGCCGCGCAGCCCGCACTGCAGGCCGACCAGCACGTTCAGGCGCTCGTAGGCGGCGATCCAGGCGCTCGCCTTCATGTCGCCCTTGCGGATCATCGGTCCGGCGAGCATCGCGGTGTGGATCTCGTCGCCGGTGCGGTCGAGGAAGCCGGTGTTGATGAACGCCACGCGGCTGGCCGCGGCCGCGATGCACGCCTTCAGGTTGACGCTGGTGCGGCGCTCCTCGTCCATGATGCCGAGCTTGACCGTGCTGTCGGGCAACCCGAGCAGCCGCTCGACGCGCGAGAACAGCTCGGCGGCGAACGCCACTTCGGCCGGCCCGTGCATCTTGGGCTTGACGATGTAGATCGAGCCGGTGCGGCTGTTGCGGATGCGCCCCGCAGCAGCGGGGCTCGGACCCTTCAGGTCGTGCAAGGCGATCGCGGTGGTGACCAGCGCGTCGAGGATGCCTTCGGGGATCTCCCGCCCTTCGCCCCAGAGCACCGCCGGGTGCGTCATCAGGTGGCCGACGTTGCGGACGAACAGCAGCGCGCGCCCGTGCAGCGTCAGCGCCTTGCCATCGCGCGCCGTGTAGACGCGGTCGTCGTTCAGCCGGCGCACGAAGCTCGCGCCGCCCTTGCTGACCTCCTCGGTCAGCGTGCCCTTCAGGATGCCGAGCCAGTTGCCGTAGGCCTGCACCTTGTCGTCCGCGTCGACCACGGCCACCGAATCCTCGAGGTCGACGATGGTCGACAGCGCCGCCTCGATCACCAGGTCGCACACGCCGGCGGCATCGTCGCGGCCGATCGGGTGGCTGCGGTCGATGCGGATGTCCAGGTGCAGGCCATGGTGCACCAGCAGCACCCCCGAGGGCGCCGCGGCGTCGCCCTGGTGGCCGAGGAACTGCGCCGGCTCGGCGAGCTTGGACGTCTTGCCGCCCTTCAGGCTCACCACCAGTTCGCCCTTGACCACGCGGTAGGCAACCGAGTCGATGTGCGAGCCGCGCTGCAACGGCGCCGTGCGGTCGAGCACGTAGCGGCAGTACTCGATCACCTTGGCGCCACGGACTGGGTTGTACCCGGGGCCCCGCGTGGCGCCGTGATCCTCGGGCAGCGCATCGGTGCCGTACAGCGCGTCGTACAGCGAACCCCAGCGCGCGTTGGCGGCGTTCAGCGCGTAGCGCGCGTTGGTCACCGGTACCACCAGCTGTGGCCCGGCCTGCCGCGCCAGTTCGTCGTCGACGTTGCGCGTCGTGACCTGGGTACCTTCTGGCACCGGCACCAGATAGCCGATGCGCTGCAGAAACTCGCGGTAAGCGCGCGGGTCGCGGATCGGCCCGGGATGCTCGCGGTGCCAGCCGTCGAGTTCGCTCTGCAGCCGGTTGCGTTCGGCCAGCAGCGCGGCGTTCCTCGGCGCGAGGTCGCGCACGATCGCCGCGAAACCCTCCCAGAACGCCTCCGCTGCGATGCCGGTGCCCGGCAGCACCCGCGCCTCGATGAAACGATGCAGATTGGTGGCCACTTGCAGGCCGAAGACGTGGATGCGGTCAGTCATGGTGTCGGTGCGGTAGGTGCGGTGGAACGGAAGTCGAAGTCGAGCACGTCGCGCAGGCTGCTGCCGATGCGCGTGGGCGCGGTGTCGAGCGGGTCGAGTGGCTGGCGCGCGCGATTGACCCACAGCGTGGTGTAGCCGTACCAGGTGGCGCCGATCGCGTCCCAGCCGTTGCTGGAGACGAACACGATCTCGCTCGCCGGCAGCCCGAGCACGCGCGGGCCCAGCGCGTAGACCGCATCGTCGGTCTTGAAGCGCTGCACGTCGTGCGCGCTGAGCACCGGGTCGAGCAGGTGTTCGAAGCCCGCTTGGGCGATCACCGGCTGCAGCATCGGCGGATCGCCATTGGACAGCACGCCGGCGCGCACGCCGCGCGCCTTCAACTCGCGCAGCACCCCGCCGCTCTCGGCGAACGGCGCCAGCCGCAGGTATGCGTCCATCAGTTCGTCTTCCGACGCCGGCTGCAGCGGCAGCCCGAGCAAGGCACACGCCTGGCGCAGCGCGCGCCGCGTCAGGTCGCCGAAGGGACGGTAGCGCCGGCTCATCGACGCCAGCCGGGTGTATTCGATCTGCTTGTCGCGCCACAGCGCAGCGATGCGGGGGCCCTGGCCCGCGAACAGCTCGTCCAGGCGCGCGCCGACGCTGTGGACGTCGAACAACGTGCCGTATGCATCGAACAGCACGGCACGTGGCGTGGGCGGACTGGGTTGCGGCGGCTTCATCCAACACGCACTCTATGCGCGGGCGCGCACGGCATTGCCTTCCGGCGACGCGGGATATTGATGACCTGGGCGAGCGAAATGGCGCCCCCAAGCGCTCCGATTGCGATGGCTCGAGACCGGCGCGGTTTCGATCGTCGATGGCCTTGGCGCCGTCGAAGTGAATTGATCTATGACCCCCACGACGCTAATCTCGCCGGATGGATCGGCTAAAGCAAATCGAATCGTTCGTGGCGGTGGCCACCAAAGGCAGCCTCACCGCCGCCGCCAACGCCGAAGGCGTGGCGCCGGCGGTGATCGGCCGACGCATCGACGCGCTGGAAGAGCGCCTGGGCGTCAAGCTGCTCGTGCGAACGACGCGGCGCATCACGCTGACCCACGAGGGCAGCGCCTTTCTCGAGGACAGCCAGCGCATCCTCGCCGAACTGGCTACTGCCGAGGCCAGCGTCGCCGAGGGAGGCATCAAAGCCAGTGGTCACTTGCGCATCACTGCGCCAGCCGGCTTCGGGCGCCGCCACGTGGCACCGCTGGTGCCGCGCTTCCTCGCGTTGCATCCCGATGTCAGCCTATCGCTGAACCTGTCGGACCGGCTGGTCGACATCGTCAACGAAGGCTTCGATTGCGCGGTACGAGTCGGCGACCTGCCCGATTCGAGCCTGGTCAGCGTGCGGCTGGCCGACAACCGCCGCATCTGCGTCGCCACCGACGACTACCTCGAGCGCCACGGCACGCCGAAGTCGCCCGCCGATCTGGCCAGGCACCGTTGCCTGCTGCTGTCGTCCGACGCCGGCCAGCCGCGCGGCTGGGCGTTCACGATCGACGGCAAGGTGGTGCACCTGCGGCCCGCCGGCACGCTGGACTGCAGCGATGGCCAGGTGCTGCACGACTGGTGTGCGCAGGGACTGGGCATCGCCTGGCGCAGCACATGGGAGGTTGGCGACGAAGTCGCCGACGGCCGGCTGCTCGCGGTGCTGGAGGATTTCGCCGCCCCGCCCAACGGCGTCTATGCGGTGTTCACGCAGCGCAAGCACCTGCCGTTGCGGGTACGGCTGTGGATCGACTTCATCAAGCAGGCGTACGGCGAGCCGGCCTATTGGGGCCGAGACGCAACGCGGCAGCCGCTGGCGGCCTGAGACCATGGTGCTCGAAGCAACCCTGGCCTACCTGCACCTGATGGCGGTGCTGAGCTGGGTGGTGTTCATCGCCGCCAGCACTGCGCTGGCGCGCGAGGACTGGCTCAACGCCGCGGCGCTGAAGCGGCTGGCGTGGGTCGACCGCATCGCGGCGGGGGGCGCGATGGCGGTGCTCATCACCGGGGCGGCTCGCGTCGCTTGGGGCATCAAAGGTGCCGCCTGGTACCTCGAACAACCCCTGCTGTGGGGCAAGGTGGCGCTGTGGCTGGTGATGGTGGCCGGCGGCCTCAGCGCGTCGCGGCGCATCCAGGCCTGGCAGCGCACCAGCGCCGCCGGCGGCGGCCTGCCTGCTGCCGCCGAGGTCACCGCGGTACGACGCCGGCTGATCGCGGCGTCGCACCTGATCATCGTGGTGCCGGTGCTGGCCGTGTGCCTGGCGCGCGGCATCGGGGTGAGGTAGCCCCGCGCCGAGGCGGCGCGGGTCGCGACCGGGCCCCGTGCCCGGCCGCGAGCGGAGGGCTACCCCTTCAAGCACTCGCTCACGAACTTCTTGCGCTCGTCGCCCTTCTTGTCGCCCGCCTCCTTGTTGCAGGCGGTCATCTTGTCCTGCTGGCTCGTCTTGGCCTGCTCGCTCGGCTTCTTGGCCGACAGGCACTTCGACATGAAGGCCTTGCGCTCGTCGCCCTTCATCCCGGCGGCGTCCTTGTTGCACTGGGCCATCTTCTCCTGTTGCGCGGTGGGCTTCTTCTCGTCGGCCGCCTGGGCGCTCAGCGACGCGGCAGCCAGCACGAGCACGAGCACGGTCATCAGCTTGTTCATGGTTCGACTCTCTCCTCTGCGAGTGGAAGGTGGGTTGCCGCGCCGGTGAATGGACAACGGACGCGCCGCGGCAAGGCGCTCAACGCGGCACGCCGCCGGCATACACGCTGCAGCCAGGATGCGTTCAGCTTCGCTACAGGATGCGTCGAGGGTGATGCAGCGCCTCGTGGGCGGCGTGCAGCCGGCGCACCAGCACGCCGATGAACGCGCCGTCGAACAGGTGCCGTGTCGCGACACTGAAGCGCTCCATCGCCTCGGGGGTGAACGACAGCGTGGTCGCCGCCTCCGACACGATCACGTCGGCACTGTGCACGCGCAGGTCGGGGCTCGGCGCCAGGTAGACCATCTCGCCCACCGACGTGCCCGCCGCCAGTTCGGCCACCTTGCGTCCGTCGCGGAAGACGTCGACGCGGCCGGCCGCGATGATGTGGAAGCTGCCGCCCAGTTGACCCTTGCGGTACAGCGCGGCGCCGAAGGCGTGGCGTTGCCACTGCGCGCGGTGCACCACCTCCCACAGCTCGACGTCGCCGAAGCCGCCGAAGAACTCCAGCGAGCGCAGCAGGTTGAAGCGCTCGGAGTCGAGCACCTCGCGCAGCCCCGCGCGCGGCAGTTCGCGGCGCGCCACCAGCGACGACAGCGCCTGCGCGAACGCGTCCCAGTCGGCGTGGCGATCGTCGCGCGACTTGGCCAGCGCCTGGCGCACGATGGCGTCGAGTGCCGCGGGCACGCCGTCGCGCAGGTCGGTCAGCCGCGCCGGCTCGGCATGGCAGATCTGGTGCATCAGCGCCGCCTGCGCCGGCGCCTCGAACGGCGGCCGGCCGGCGACCAGGTGGTACAGCACCGCGGCCAGCGAGTACTGGTCGGCGCGCGCGTCGAGGTCGGCGCCATCGAGCTGCTCGGGCGACATGTAGGTCAGCGAGCCGACGCGAAACACCTGCGTGCGCGTCGCTTCGAGGTGGAGCGCGCTGCCGAAATCGCTGATCTTGACGTCGCGCACCTGACCGCGCTGGACATCGGCCAGCAGGTTGGCCGGCTTGACGTCGCGGTGGATCAGCCCCTGGCGATAGACGTAGCCGAGCGCCATCGCACACTTGAAGCCGACCTCGACGATCTGCTCGAGCGACAGCAGCGCGTCGGGCCGGCAGTGCTCGCGCAGCGTGCCGCCGGGCACGTACTCGAGCACCAGATAAGGCGCCTGCGGGTCGTCGACCGCGTCGTACAGCTGCACGACGTTGGGATGCTTCAGCCGCCCGACCAGCGCCGCTTCGGAGGCGAAGAAGCGCGCGCTGTAGTGTGCGTCGAGCGGGTCGGCGAGCGACGAACGCCGCACTCGCTTGATCGCCACCAGGCGGTCGTGAAAGGCATCGTGCGCCAGGAACACCTCGCTGGTGGCGCCCTCGCCGAGCCGCGCCCTGACCTCGTAGCGGCCGATGCGCTGCGGCAGGTTGTCGTTGCCGCGCGCGGCGGCGCGTGATGCGGAGGTGGCCATCGCTGGGTCGACTGTCGCGCCGACCGTCGGCGCGCGGCCATTGTCGGCGCGAAACCGGCGGCCCGCGGGCAGGCACCAGCCAAGCCTCGCCCGTGGCGGCCGGCTCGCAGGGCCAACCTTAGAATCGCGCCAATGATCCAGGCCAAGGAGGAGCTGCTGCAAGCGCTGCGCAGCGCGTTGTCGCGGCTGGCTCCGGGGGCGGACTCGCAAGCAGTGTTCGAGTCGCCGAAGCACAGCGAGCACGGCGACCTCGCGGTCACCGCGGCGATGAGCCTGGCCAAGACGCTGCGGCGCCCGCCGCGCGAGATCGGCGGCGCGCTGGTCGAGGCGCTGCGCGGCGAGCCGGCGGTGCAGCGCTGGGTCGACGCCATCGAGCTGGCCGGCCCCGGTTTCGTCAACCTGAAGCTCAAGCCCGCCGCGCGACAGCGCGTCGTGCGCGAAGTGCTGGCGGCGGCCGCGGGCTTCGGGCAGCGCCCGGCCCACGGGGCGCGGGTGATGGTGGAGTTCGTGTCGGCCAACCCGACCGGCCCGCTACACGTGGGGCACGGCCGCAACGCGGCGCTCGGCGACAGCGTGTGCAACCTGCTGGCCACGCAGGGCTGGGCGGTGACGCGCGAGTTCTACTACAACGATGCCGGCGTACAGATCGCGACGCTCGGCGCCTCGGTGCAGGCGCGGCTGCGCGGTCTGCAGCCCGGCGACCCCGGCTGGCCGGCGGAGGCGTACAACGGCGACTACATCGCCGACATCGCCGCCGACTATCGTGCGCGCAAGACCGTGCGCGCCGACGACCGCGAGGTCAGCGCCAGCGGCGACAGCGACGACCTCGACGCCATCACCCGCTTCGCGGTCGCCTACCTGCGCCACGAGCAGGATCTCGACCTGCGCGCCTTCGGCGTGCACTTCGACACCTATTACCTGGAGTCGAGCCTGTACACCGACGGCCGCGTCGAGCGCACGGTGGCGCAACTGGTCGGCGCCGGCAAGACCTACGAGCGCGACGGCGCGCTGTGGCTGCGCACCACCGACTACGGCGACGACAAGGACCGCGTGATTCGCAAGTCCGACGGCAGCTACACCTACTTCGTGCCCGATGTCGCCTACCACGTCAGCAAGTGGGAGCGCGGTTTCGGCAAGGTGATCAACGTGCAGGGCAGCGACCACCACGGTACGGTGGCGCGCGTGCGCGCCGGGCTGCAGGCCACAGGCAGCGGCATCCCGGGCGGCTACCCCGACTATGTGCTGTACAAGATGATCACGGTGATGAGGGGCGGCGAGGAGGTCAAGATCTCCAAGCGCGCCGGCAGCTACGTGACGCTGCGCGACCTGATCGAGTGGACCAGCCGCGACGCGGTGCGCTTCTTCCTCGTCAGCCGCAAGGCCGACACCGAGTTCGTGTTCGACGTCGACCTCGCGCTCAAGCGCAACGACGAGAACCCGGTGTTCTACGTGCAGTACGCGCATGCGCGCATCTGCTCGGTGCTGGCGCTGTGGCACGCCGAGCACGGCTCGCAGGCCCGCGACGCCGGCGACACCGAGCTTGCGCTGCTGAGCGCACCCACCGAGGCGGCGCTGATGCGCACGCTGGCGCGCTACCCCGACGTGCTGGCGCGTGCCGCCGAGGAATTCGCACCGCACGACCTGGCGTTCTACCTGCGCGAGGTGGCGGCCAGCTTTCACACTTACTATGCGGCCGAACGCTTTCTCGTCGACGATCATGCCCTGGCACGCGCGCGAATGGCCTTGCTCACCGCCACCCGGCAGGTGCTGCGCAACGGCTTCGCGGTGCTCGGCATCTCGGCGCCCGACAGCATGAGCCGCGACTCCACGGAGGAGGGAACCCGATGATGCGATCGCAGCGTGGCGGCTTCGTGATGGGCCTGATCGTCGGCCTGCTGCTGGGCCTGGCGCTGGCGCTCGCGGTGGCGCTGTACGTGACCAAGGCGCCGGTTCCGTTCGTCAACAAGGTGCAGCAGCGAACGCCCGAACAGGACGCCGCCGAGGCCGAACGCAACAAGAACTGGGACCCCAACGCGGCGCTGGCCAACAAGCCATCGGCGCACGCCTCGGCCCCGGCCGCTGCGACCCCGGGGCCGCTGCCAGGCGCCTCGGCGGTGGCCGAGCCACCGAAGTCGACCCGCGACCCCGCCGCGATCCTGTCGGGCCGCGATCCGGCGGCGATCGCCCTCGCGCCGCGGTCGGCGAAACCGGGGCTCGATCCGTTCATCTACTTCGTGCAGGTCGGAGCTTTCGGCAGGCCCGAGGACGCGGAAGCGCAGCGCGCCAAGCTGGCGATGCTCGGCTACACCGCCAAGGTGAGCGAGCGCGATCAGCAGGGGCGCACGATGTACCGCGTGCGCCTCGGGCCGTATCAGGCGCGGGACGAGGCCGAGTCGACACAGGCCAAGCTGCAATCGGGCGGCGAGGTCGCCGCGCTGGTGCGCGTGGAGCGCTGACCGGCTGACGATGAGCAACAAGGAAGGAAACGAAGCATGAACCGCCGACGATTTGCCATCCGCCTCGCGGCCGTTGCCGCGGCGTCCGGCCTCGCAGCGCAGGCCGTGGCGCAGGGCGCACCAGTCGAAGGGCGCGACTATGCGCGACTGACGCAGCCGCTGGCCATGCCGGCCAACGGCAAGATCGAGGTGGTCGAGTTCTTCGGCTACTGGTGCCCGCACTGCAACAGCTTCGAGCCGATGCTCGACGCCTGGCAGCGCAAGCTGCCCGCCGACGTCGAGTTCCGGCGCGTGCCGGTGGCGTTCTCGGCCGCGCAGGAGCCGTACGCCAGGATCTTCTACACGCTCGAGGCCATGGGGCTGATCGAGCAGATGCACCGCAAGGTGTTCACCGCGATCCACGTCCAGCACCAGCGGCTCCAGAACGAGAAGGAGATCCTCGCCTTCATGACCGCCAACGGTGTCGACGCCACCAAGTTCGCCGAGATCTACAAGAGCTTCACCGTGGCGACCAAGCTCAAGCAAGCGCGCCAGCTGGCCGACGCCTACAAGATCGACGGCGTGCCCACGCTCGGCATCCAGGGCCGCTTCTTCACGTCGCCGTCGCTCGCCGGCAGCCCCGAGCAGGCGCTGCGGGTCACCGAGGCGCTGATCCAGCGCGCGAAACAAGGCTGACTCGGCGCCGGCCGGCGAGCCCGCGCGCCGGTCGCGGGGCGCTCATTCGGCTTGCGATGCGCAGGGGCCTGGCGCCGCGGCGGCGCCGCACCGATGCGTTTGGCGCATTTCGCCTCACGGCGGCCTTTCTGGCTCGGCAGCCGGGAACTAGAATGACCTGCAAGTTCTGTGCCGAGCCATGCCCAGCGCCAACCTACGCGTCGAGTCGCAGCCCTGCCGCAGCCGCTGGGTTGCTGCCGGGGCCGGTTTGCTGGCCCTGATGGCCATGTGGCCTGCGGCCGCCGAGCGCGCTGACCGCACCAGGCCGCTGACGATGGAGTCCGACAAGCCGTGCACGGTGGATCTGGTGCGGCAGGTCAGCATCTGCAGCGGCAACGTGGTGATCGCGCAGGGCACGCTCGTCATCCGCGCCGACCGCGTCGAATTGCGCGAACTGCCCGACGGCTATCGCACCGCCACCGCGATCGGCTCGGCAGCGAAGCCGGCCACCTACCGCCAGCGGCGCGACGGCGGCGAGGAAGAACTCGAGGGCAGCGCCGAGCGGATCGAGTACGACGCACGCACCGACACGCTGCGCTTCACCGGCAACGCGCAGGTGCGCCGCCTGCGCGGCGGCGTGGCGGCCGAGGACATCCAGGGCAGCGTGATCGTCTGGGACAACGCCGCAGAGGTGTTCAGCGTGCAAGGCGGCGCCGCCACGCCGAGCAACCCGAGCGGGCGCGTGCGCGCGGTGCTGAGCCCGCGCGCGGAAGCGGCATCGGCCGCGGGCAGCGCCGCGGCAGCCCCGCCGCTGCAGCCCAGCACGCTGCTCGGGGAGCGCCGTTGAACCTGCCGTTCGAGGGCACGGCGGCAACCGCGCGCCCGGCCGAACCCGCGCCGGCGTCCGCCGGTGTCGCCGCCATGGAGGCGGCAGCAGCAGGCAGCCGGCTGGAGGTCACCGGTCTGCAGAAGTCGTTCGCGTCGCGCCGCGTGGTCAACGATGTGCACCTGGCGGTGGGCGGCGGCGAAGTGGTGGGGCTGCTCGGCCCCAACGGCGCCGGCAAGACCACTACCTTCTACATGGTCGTCGGCCTGGTCCGCGCCGACGCCGGCGAGATCCGCATCGACGGCCGGCCGGTGCAGCACAAGCCGATCCATCAGCGGGCGCGGCTCGGCTTGTCGTACCTGCCGCAGGAGGCGTCGATCTTCCGCAAGCTCACCGTGCAGGAGAACATCCGCGCGGTGCTCGAGCTGCAATATGGGCCCGACGGTCGCGCGCTGCGCGAGGCCGAGATCGAGCGCCGCCTCGAGCAGCTGCTGCGCGACCTGAGCATCGACAAGCTGCGCGACTCGCCGGCGCCGGCGCTGTCGGGCGGCGAGCGGCGCCGGGTCGAGATCGCGCGCGCGCTGGCCACGCAGCCGCGCTTCATCCTGCTCGACGAGCCGTTCGCCGGCGTCGACCCGATCGCGGTGATCGAGATCCAGCGCATCATCGGCTTCCTGAAAGGCCGCGGCATCGGAGTGCTGATCACCGATCACAACGTGCGCGAGATGCTCGGCATCTGCGACCGCGCCTACATCATCAGCGAAGGCCGCGTGCTCGCCGAAGGCACGCCGCAGCAGATCGTCGAGAACGCCGACGTGCGCCGCGTCTACCTCGGCGAACATTTCCGCATGTAGCAGGGCAAGGGCACGATGAAACCCTCGCTCCAGGTCCGGCTGTCGCAGCATCTGGCGTTGACGCCGCAGCTGCAGCAGTCGATCCGGTTGCTGCAGTTGTCGACGCTCGAACTGCAGCAGGAAGTCGAGCAGATGCTCGACCAGAACCCGTTCCTCGAAGCCGACGAAGAGACCGCCCCCGAGGCGCCCGAGCGCGCTTCAGGCGCCGAAGCGCCGCACGAGCCCGCTGCCGACACCGCCTTCGACCGCGAGGAAACCGGCTTGGACGGTGGCGAGGAGGCCGGCGGCATCGACACCACCGACTTCGACGGCGTCGAGCGCCGCGACTGGGACAACGGCACCGAGAGCGAGGACTTCGACGGCAACCGCGAACTGCCCGCCGCGGTAGGCAGCGCCAGCAGCGCCGACGATGACCACGACGCGCAGGATCGCACCGCTCCCGTCCCGTCGCTGCAGGATCACCTGCGCGGTCAGCTCGCGCTGATGCGGCTGTCGGCGGAAGAGCGCGCGGCCGTGTGGGCGCTGATCGAGTCGCTCGACGCCGACGGCTACCTCGCCGATCCGCTCGAGGAGATCGCCGAGCGCCTCGGCGCGGCCGGCGGAAGCGACGACGGCACCGAGCTGCTCGAGCGCCTGCAGTGCGCGCTCAAGTGGCTGCAGAGCCTCGACCCTGCGGGAGTCGGCGCGCGCGACCTGGCCGAATGCCTGCTGCTGCAGTTGCGCGCCGCGGTACAGACTCCGGCCCACGCGCTGGCGGCCACCATCTGCCGCCGCCACCTCGACCTGCTGGCCAGGCGCGACTTCAGGAAGCTCGCCGCGCTCACCGGCGCCGCAGAGGCGCTGCTGCGCGAGGCGCGCGAGCTGATCGTTCGCTGCGATCCCAAGCCCGGCCGGGCGTTCGGCCACGACGAGGCCGCCGTCGTCGTGCCCGACGTCATCGTGCAGCGTAGCGGCCGCAGCTGGAACGTGGTGCTCAACCCCGACGTGATGCCCAAGCTGCGCATCAACGACCTCTACGCACAGGCGATCCGCGGCCAGCGCAACGGCAGCGCGGCAGGCCTCGGCGCGCGGCTGCAGGAGGCACGCTGGTTCGTCAAGAACATCCAGCAGCGCTTCGACACCATCGTGCGCGTGTCGCAGGCGATCGTCGGGCGGCAGAAGGGTTTTCTCGCGCACGGCGCGATCGCGATGAAGCCGCTGGTGTTGCGCGAGATCGCCGACGAGCTCGGCCTGCACGAGTCGACGATCTCGCGCGTCACCACCGCCAAGTACATGGCCACGCCGTTCGGCACCTTCGAGCTGAAATACTTCTTCGGCTCGTCGCTCGCCACCGACGCCGGCGGCAACGCCTCGAGCACCGCGGTGCGCGCGCTGCTGCGCCAGTTCGTGGCCGCCGAGGATCCCAACGCGCCGCTGTCCGACGGCCAGTTGGCGCAGATGCTGTCTGAGCAGGGCATCCAGGTGGCGCGGCGCACGGTGGCCAAGTACCGCGAAGCGCTGAAGATCGCGCCGGCCAACCTGCGCAAGACGCTTTGAGCGTGGCGCAGCAACAAAGGGCGTCATGACGGGCAATCTGTTCCTGTCGTGCGCGGCAGGCGTCGAACCCTTTCTCGCCGACGAGGTCACGATGCTGGCCGGCACCGCGGTCGCGCCGGATCGCGGCGGCGTGGCGTTGCGCGGCGATGTCGCGCTGGCGATGCGCCTCAACCTCGAGAGCCGGCTCGCGCAGCGCGTGCTGTGGCGCGTCGCCGACGCGCGCTACCGCGGCGAGAACGACCTGTACGCATTGGCGCGCGGCGTGCGCTGGGGCG
>DASURM010000197.1:0-11585 GCA_036280035.1 Burkholderiaceae bacterium
CGTCGGCCAGCGGCAGCACGCCGAGCGTGAACCAGTCGAGATCGATTCGCGCCGGCCAGTGCAGCGCGTCGGCCGGCGCCATCGAACGCGCGGGCCATAGCAGCGACAACGCCAGCAGCGCGAACACGCTGCCGACGGCCAGCGAGCGCGCCGGCTGCGTCTGCGGCCGCGCCAGCCGCAGCAAGTGCGCCCACGCGCCCAGCAGCAACAGCAACGGCACGCCGATGTGGGTGAACGCCAGCAGGCTGAAGAAGCGGTCGGTGATGAACTGCGGGTCGATGAAGTTGCGCACCATCGCCAGCCCGAAGCCGGGCAGTTCGGCAAACCACTCGAACAGCGCGACGCCGACGTAGAGCGCGCGCTGGTCCCACACCATCCAGTAGCCGACGATCCCCGAGGCGACGGCCAGCGGCAGCAGCGGCACGCCGCTGACCCAGCTGAACCAGCGAAAGCGCCGGAAGCGTCCGAGCAGCGCCTCGCGCAGCAGGTGCAGCGCCGTCAATGCGATCAATGCGTCGCTGGCGTAGCGGTGCAGGCTGCGCATCAGGCCTGCCGCCCATGGCTGCTCCTCGGTCATGTCGTTCACCGAGCGCCAGGCGTCGGCGACGCTGGTGTCGTACAGCACGTAGATCCAGAAGCCGCTGGCCACCACGATCCACAGCATCCAGAAGGTGAGCGCCCCGAGCTGGCGCAACGGGTTGCCGGCCACGCCGAAGATGGCGTCGAAAGCACGCTCGGCGGCACGCACCGCGCGTGCCGGCAGTGCGGGCTCGGAGGTCATCGCGCGGCGCGCGGTCTTCGCAGCGAGCGCACCATGAAGATGGCCAGGCCGCCGAGCACGGTGACGCCGGACAAGATTTCGAAGAACAGCGAGTAGTTGAGCCGGTAGTTGCCCGCCACCGGGTCGTACACCGTGCAGTAGAGCTTGACCTTGCGCCAGACGCTTTCGAGATCGAGCCGCTGCGCGGCCTGGCCTGCCATCAAGTCTTTCAGCGGGCCGACGAACATCGGCAGCTCGAAATTCTCGCCGTACACCTGCGCGGCGATGGTGCCGCTGGCATCGACGACGGTGAGCTGCGCCAGGTGATCGAACCCCTTGGGCGTGGCGGTGAACGAGAAGCCGAAGGCCTGCGTCAACCGCGGTACGTCGGCGGCCGGCAGCGACAGGAAGTGCCACTGCGGGTCGGCGATGCGCATCTGGCGCGCGAAGGCACCCATCGCCACGGGGTCGTCGAACGGCTGGTTGAAGCCGATGCTGACGACGCGAAAGCTGTCGTCGCCGAGCGCCTGGCGCGCCGCCTTCACGCCGTCGGCCAGGCGCTGCGTGGTGACCGGGCAGGCCTGGAAGCAACCGGTGTAGATGAAGCTCACCACCAGCGGCTTGCCACGGTAGTCGGCCAGCGTGACCGGCTTGTTGAGCGCGTCGCGCAACTCGAGCCGCGCAATGCCGTCTGCCTCCAGCGGGCGGCCGATCGCCGCCTGGCTGGCACGCAAAGCGTCGGTCCATCCCGACGCGGCCGGGTTGGAGGACTCCGCAGTCGCCGGCGCCGACCCCGCCGCGACCTGGCTCGCGAGCAACGGTGCGGGTCGCGCGTACACCGCCGCGGCGACCAGCAGCGCCGCTGCGAGCGCCGCGCCACGCATGGTCAGACCCCGGGGACCGCCGCGGCGAGCATCACGCCCACCAGCAGCAGCGTGAGCTGCGCCAGCGACGCGAAGAAGCTGCGCATCGCGCGCTTGCGCGTGGGCTGCAGTTGCAGACGCACGGCTTCGATCACGAACCAGCCGCCGCCGGCCAGCGCCGTCAGCGTGACGACGATGCTGTCGGCGACCACGCCGAGGGCCAGGCCCAGCAGCGCCAGCGCTAGTGCGTGCGCGGTGATCGCGAAGGCGGCGACGCGGTCGCCCTTGACCACCGGCAGCATCGGCACCGAGGCCGCCGCGTAGTCGTCGCGGCAGGCGATGGCCAGGCTCCAGAAGTGCGGCGGCGTCCACAGGAACAGCACCACCGTCAGCAGCCACGCCTCGAGCGACAGCTCGGGGTTCACTGCGGCCGCGCCGGCCAGCACCGCGAAGCTGCCGGCCAGGCCGCCGATCACGATGTTCCACCAGGTGCGGCGCTTCAGCCACACGGTGTAGACCACTGCATAAACCAGCGCGCCGGCCACCGTGTACACCGCCGCGGCCGCGTTGGTGACGGCCCAAGCCGCGAGGCCGGCCAGCACGGTCATCGCGATCATCAGCGCCAGCCAACCGGCGTGCGGCTGCAGCGCGCCGGTGGCAAACGGCCGGCCGCGCGTGCGCCGCATCGTGCGGTCGAGGTCGACCTCCCACCACTGGTTGAACGCGCCGGCCGCCGCCGAGGCGAGCAGCACGCAGCCGAACAGCGCCGCCACCGCACCCCAGCCCGGAGCCGCGCCGGGCTGCACCGCCACCCCGCCCAGCGCGGTGATCGCGATCACCACGCCGATGCGCAGCTTGAACAGCGACAGCACCTGGCGCACGGCGGCCGTGGCGCTGCGGCGTCGGAGGGTGACCGTGTTCATCGGGTGCCCCTTCGCTCAGCGCGCCGTCAGCTCAGACCCCAGACGGTCGACAGGTACTTCCAGTTGACGAAGTAATAGAGCACGAACGCGGCCAGGAACACCAGCGCGAACACAAAGGTGCCCGGCGCGGCGAAGCCGCCGCCGTGCCCGCCGTGGCCGACCAGCGCGGGCATCCTCAGCACGGTGGTGGTGACACCGTAAGTGCCGGAGTCGAGCTTCTTGCCCCACAACAGCGTGCCCACCGTGATCAGGATGTAGGCGCCGCCACCGATGACCGCGACGATGCCGCCGATCGCCATGATCGCGATCATCAGCCAGGCCGCGCCGGGGAACTCGTAGGGCAGCGCGGCGCCGGCGAAGGTGATGTCCCAGTGGCGCCGCGGCACGCCGAGCGTTCCGGCGCCCATCATCGCCAGGCAGAACACGCCCATGCCGAGGCCGAACAGGTACGGCTGCCACTTCGCCAGCCCGGGCATGATCACCTCGCGGTTGAACAGCGTCGGCAGCAGGAAGTAGGTCAGCGCCATGAAGGCCAGCGTGGTACCGATCACCACCGTGGCGTGGAAGTGCCCCGGCACGTAGATGGTGTTGTGGATCAGCATGTTGAGCTGCTCGGTGCCCATCATCACGCCCGAGATGCCGCCCAGGAAGCCGAACCCGATCAGCGACATGAACATGCCCGAGAACACCGGGTTGCCCCACGGCGCCTTGCGGATCCACTCGAACAGGCCCTTGGTGTAGCCCTTCTCGCGTTGCGCCAGCTCGATGGCGCCCGGCACGGTGAGGCCGTGGATCATCGAGGCCAGCACCGCGAGGTACATCGCGTAGCTGGTGTTGAACACCTTCCACTCGACCGACAGGCCCGGGTCGCTCAGCAGGTGGTGCGCGCTGGCCAGTTGCAGGAAGAAGATATAGAGCAGGAACGCGGCGCGCGACACGCGCTCGCTCATCGGCTTGGCGCCGAACACGATGGCGGCGATCGCGTACCACACCGCCACGTGCGCACTGACGTTGATCTGCTGCGCGCTGTGACCGAAGGCCCACCAGATGGTGCGGTACATCAGCGGGTCGATGCTCTTGATGTAGCCCAGCGACCACAGGTAGGTCGGGATCAGGATGATCGCGCCCGAGGCGATCGTGAAGATCGCGATGATGCACGCCGTCAGCGCGCCGAAGGTCACCAGCGGGATCGAGCCCTCGTAGGTCTTCTCGGCCTTGGCGATCACCAGCGTGCCGAGGAAGACGAAGCAGCCGATCAGCGCACCCACCGCGAACAGGATCAGCCCGAGATAGAACGCCGGGTTCGCGGGCATCGGCACGTAGGAGGTCATCATCACCGAGGCGTTGCCCGTGAAGATCGCCACGTTGAAGGTGATGGTGCCGATCACCATCAGCGCGAACGCCAGCCAGGCCCAGCGCGGCGCCGCCAATCGACAGCGCAGCAGCGTGGACGAGCAGAAGTACAGCACCGCGATCTCGAAGAAGATGATCCAGATCACCAGCATGTCGAGGCCATGCGCGGTGAGGATCATGTAGAAGGTCTCGGCGCCCACCAGGTGCACCGCCTGCCAGCGCGTCAGCGTGATCAGCAGCGCCAGCACGCCGCCCACCAGCAGCGCCACCACCGAGGCCACCGCGTTGAGCTTGATCAGCGGCTCGGCCGTCTTGTGGAATTGCAGCCCCGTGCGGGGGCAGACCCGGAACAGTCCCGCGTTGGTCGTCATGTCGCCCTCTTGATTATTTGACGTACAGCCTGGTCACCATCTTGTGGTGGCCGATGCCGCAGAACTCGTTGCACACGATGGCGTAGGTGCCGGCCCGGTTGGGCGTGACGGTCACCACGTGCTCGTACCCGGGCACCACCTGGATGTTGATGTTCTCCGGCTGCAGCGAGAAGCCGTGCAGGTAGTCCATCGAGGTCAGGTGCAGGCGATAGGTCTTGCCCTGCTCCAGCTCGAGAATCGGCCACCAGGCCCACAGGCGCGCGATCAGGAACACATCGGAGCCCGCCGGCGGCTTGATCACCGGGATCTTCTCGTCGGTTTCGGTGCGGATGGTGTACTTGGCGACCATCTCCTCGGCCGCCCGCGAGAACTGCTCGGGCTTGACGCGGTAGGTCTCGTTGGACAGGTTCTGCTTACCGTACACGTGCCAGTACGGCATCATGAAGAACATGATCAGGCACCAGATGAAGGCGATGGCGATCCAGATGATCTCGACCTTGTCGACTGGCTGCTTCCACCAGATGCGCCTGGCCGGCGGGAGGATGGCGGTCATGTGTGCCCTCTCTTATTTGCCCAGCGGGCTGATCGGGATGCCGGCGATCTCCATCACGCCCCACAGGATGTAGAGCACGGTGGGCATCGCCACGCCGATGAACAGCAACAGGAACGGGTTCTCCAGCAGATGCTGCATCGCGGGAATGCGGCCTTCGTCTTCGCCGGGCTCGGGTGCTGCGGGGTCGGCCATGATGGGTTCTCCTCGATTCGGATGTGGTCGGCACTCTAGGCAGCACGCCCGCACGGCAAATTGACCTGGTTCAACTTTTCGACAACGTCTCGGGCGTGTGCCGCCGTAGCAACGAAAGCTTGAGAGGCGTCAAATCCGCACTCGGCGCGGGCCGTCAGGATCGCGCCACAACAGCCACCTCGCCCATCTCAACCTCGTGCTGCGACTCATCCCGGCCGTCGGCCGCCGCCTCTTCCTGCTGGCCGACCGGCTGTTCAACTGGCTGTTCGGCAACGCGACCAACCCGCTGTACTACCTGGGCACGATCAGCTGCCTGATGTTCGCGCTGGTCACGATCAGCGGCTTCTACCTGTACGCGTTCTACGAAACCGGGGTCGACACCACCTACGCATCGGTCGAGCACCTGACGCACAACCAGTGGTGGCTCGGCGGCGTGATGCGCAGCGTGCACCGCTACGCCAGCGACGCGATGGTGCTGACGATGCTGCTGCACCTGGCGCGCCACTTCTGCTTCGACCACTACCGCAGCTTCCGCGCGTTCTCGTGGATCACCGGCATGGTGCTGCTGTGGCTGGTGTACGTCAGCGGCGTCAACGGCTACATGCTGCCGTGGGACCGGCTGGCGCAGTTCACGGTGGTGTCGGTGGCCGAGTGGTTCGACGCGCTGCCGGTGTTCCGCGGCACGCTGGTGCGCAACTTCATCCTGCCCGAGTCGATCAGCGACCGCTTCTTCTCGCTGCTGCAGTTCCTGCACATCGGCATTCCGCTGGCGGCGTTGGCGGCGCTGTGGATCCACGTGCAGCGCGTGCCGCGCGCGCGCGTGATCCCGCCGCGGCAGCTCACGATCGGGTTGCTGGTGATGCTGCTGGCGCTGTCGCTGGCGCGGCCGGTGACCAGCCAGGGCGCGGCGGAGTTTTCGTCGCTGCCGCAGCAGGTCTCGCTCGACTGGTTCTACCTGTCGGTGCTGCCGCTGGTGCAGCAAGGCCACGCGCTCGCGTTGTGGGCCGCGGTGGGCGGGCTCACGCTGCTCGCGCTGGCGCTGCCGTGGCTGCCGCCCAAGCGCCTGGACAAGAGCGTCTCGGCCTGGCAGGTCACGCTGCATCCGGGGGCCGCGAGCTATGCCGCGCGCGCGGCCGAGACGCTGCTCGATGCCGGGCTGCGCGCCGAGCTGACTCTGCCCTACGAGTGCCGCTCCGGCGGCTGCGGGCGCTGCCGCGTGCACCTGCTGCAAGGGCGCGTCGACGACGGCGGCGACGCAGCGATAGCGCTCACCCCCGAGCAGCGCGCGCGCGGCGACATCCTGCTGTGCTGCGCCACGCCGCTGTCGGACGTCGAGATCGAACTGCCGCCCGAAGCCGCCGTCGTGCGCGCCGGCACCACCTACCAGGCCACGGTGAGCGGGTTGGAGTTGATGGCCCCCGCGGTGATGAAGCTGACGCTGACGCTCGCGGAGGGCCGGCGCATCGCCTTCCAGGCCGGGCAGTACATCCAGTTCGTGCTGCCCGACGGCCAGCGCCGCGCCTACTCGTTCACTACGCCGGGCGGGTCGGAGCACCAGATCGATCTGCACGTGCGGCGCCAGCCCGGCGGCCTGTTTACGACCCAGGTGTTCGAGCGCATGCAGGTGGGCGACACGCTGCAGTTCGAGGGGCCGTTCGGCGCCTTCGTGCTGCGCGAGCCGAGCCCGCGGCCGCTGATCTTCGTGGCCGGCGCCACTGGTTTCGCGCCGGCCAAGAGCCTGCTGGAACAGGCGTTCCGCAATGGCATCCGCAAGCCGATGCACCTGTACTGGGGCGTGCGCCGGCCCGAGGATCTGTACATGCGCACGCTGGCCGAGGACTGGGCGCGCGCGCATCCGCAGTTCCACTTCGTGCCGGTGATCTCCGAGCCGCAGCCCGGCGACGGCTGGAGCGGCCGCACCGGCCTCGTGCACGAGGCGATCCTGCAAGACTTCCCCGACCTGTCGGGGCATCTGGTGTACGCCTGCGGCTCGGTGCGCATGGTGCAGGCCGCGCGGCCGGCGTTCATCGCCCAGGGGTTGTCGGAGGAGACCTGCTTCTCCGACGCCTTCACGGCCGCGGCGCCGGCGTAGCGACCTCTCCCGATCCCTTGCGCGCGCCGCCGTGGCGCGCTACAACGGCGCCTTGGTCACCGGAGGGCGGTATGGGCGCGTTCACGCAGACGACGGTCACCTGCATGCTGCCGGTCAAAGACCTGGCGCGCGCGCGCCAGTTCTATGAGCAGGCGCTCGGCCTCGAAGCCGGCGCCGCGAAGCCCGATGGCAAGTTCGTCTACCGCTGCGGTGGTACCGAGATCGCGCTGTTCCCGAAGGCCGAGGGCACCAAGGCCGATCACACGGCGCTCAGCTTCAAGGTCGCCGACATCGGCCGCGCGATCGCCGAGTTGAAGGGCCGCGGCGTTCGTTTCGCCGACTACGACTACCCCGGGCTGAAGACCGTTGAGCACGTCTGCGTGCTCGGCTCGGAGAAGGCCGCCTGGTTCGAGGATCCCGAAGGCAACATCCTGTGCCTGCACGAGGACATCGGCTGAACCGGCAAGCGGCGGCGATCGATACGGATCACCTCGGCCACCAGCAGGATCTCGCCGTGCGCCAGTGCCGGCTCGAAGCGGCGTAGCCGCCGGCTCGGGTTCGAAGGCCATGAAGGCTCCGTGGTCATGCCACGGGAACCGCCGCCGACATTTTCGATTCTCAAAGCGATGCCGAGGAGCGCGGACCGCACGATCCTCGCGCAGCCGGGCGAACCCTCGGATCGAAAGGAAACAACATGGTCTCACTCCCTTCCACTCGGCGCGGCTTTCTCACGCTGGTGGGCACCGCTGCCCCAGTGATCTGGCTGGGTTCGTTGCCGCGTGGCGCGCACGCCGCACTGCCGCACTTGAGCGTCGCCAGCAATGCGACAGCCGCCGCACTGAAGTACACCGAGGACGCGAACAAGGCGCAGGCGCCTCACAAGGCGGGTCAGGACTGCTCGAACTGCCAGCACTACCAGGGAAAGGCGGGCGAGGCCTACGGCCCGTGCGCGCTGTTCCCCGGTTTCGACGTCAACGCCAAGGGCTGGTGCGCGGGCTACGGCGCCAAGGCGTAAGCCCATGAACCGATCACGAGGCGTCAGGCGACGCCTTGCGCGGCCCAGTGGCCGTCTCGACGCCGTCTTCGGCACGCGCGAGACACTCACGCGTGCGCCGATGGCGGTGCGGCGACACCCCCTAACTTTCTCGGCGCGCCGTGCGGGCAAGTCGCCTGTTGTGCCGCGAGAATCCGTCGTATAAGCACACTTCGCGGCGCGCCGCCGACGCGCCGGCAATTGCAGTAGGGCACATGGCCACCATCCGTTTCGTCTACCGAGGGCTGCACCACGGCCCGCCTCCGGGCGCCATCAACACCAGCGGCATCGACGCGAACGCAGCGAACGAATTGAAGCCGGTCAAGGTCGACCGCTGGTGGCGCGAATCGTCGTACGACCTCTGGCAGGGGCTCGAAGTGCGCGAAGACCCGCCCGACACGATGCCGGCGCAGTGGCTCGACGACCCCGCCGGCAAGCCGTTCACCAAGCTCTGAAGTCGTGTCCGGCGCCGGCCGGCCACCCGAAAGCCGGCGGCCGACTGCCGGCCCGACCTGTCGCGCGGATGGGTTGATGCCTCCGGCGACGGTCGGCAGCCGACCGTTCACCCCGCGCCGGCGACGTTTCGTCGCACGGGGCCGCAGGAATGCGGCCGATCGATGCGAGACTTCCGCCTTCGCGCCGCGCCGGCGTCGATTTCGGGTCACCCCCGGAATCCGCTTTGCCGTCGCGACTCGCCACTCCTCACCCTGGAGCGTTGACGCATGCTGAGCCGTCTGGTTGTCTCGTTGGTTGCGGCCGTGCTGGTGGGCGCGTGCAACAAGGGCGCGGCGCCCGGCCCCGACGCGGCGTCTGCGACGCTGCTGCTGGCGCCCGAGGACGTACGTACGCTCGGCACCAGCGCGCGCGCCGAAGGGCCGGTGGTCACCGGCTCGGTACAGCCCGAGCGCCGCGCCGACCTGCGTGCTGAAGTCTCTTCGGTGGTGTTGCAGGTGCTGAGGGACAACGGCGACCCGGTGCGCAAGGGCGATCTGCTGGTGCGGCTCGACGACACGTCGATCCGCGACAGCCTGGCGTCGGCCGACGAGGCGGTGCGGGCGGTGGCGCAGGCGTTCGAGCAGGCCGAGCGCCAGGCGCAGCGGCTGAAGACGCTGCAGGCGCAGGGCATGACCTCGATACAGGCGCTCGAAGACGCCGAAGTGCGGCGCAACGGCGCGCAGAGCGACCTGGTGGCCGCGCGCGCGCGCCAGGCGTCGGCGCGCCAGATCCTGCAGCGCACCGAGGTGCGTGCACCGTTCGACGGCGTGGTCAGCGACCGCAAGGTGTCGGCGGGCGACACGGCGCAGGTCGGCAAGGAGCTGCTGAAGGTGATCGACCCGCGCACGATGCGTTTCGAAGGCCTGGTGTCGGCCGACCGCATGGGCGAGCTGCGGCTCGGCCTGCCGGTGAGCTTTCGCGTCAACGGCTACGGCACCACCGAGTTTGCCGGCACGCTCAAGCGCATCGACGCCTCGGCCAACGCCACCACCCGCCAGGTGGAGGTGGTGGTCGCCTTCAGCGGCGGCGAGCTGCCCCAAGTGGCCGGGCTGTATGCCGAGGGCCGCATCGAAACCGGCACGACTCAGGTGCTGATGGTGCCCGAGGGCGCGGTGGTGCGCAACGCCGACGCCACCCACGTCTGGCGCGTGCAAGGCGCGGCCTTGAAGAAGGTGGCGGTGCGGCTCGGCGAGCGCGACGCGCGGCGCGGCGAGTACCCGGTGCTCGCAGGCCTGGCCGCCGGCGACCGCATCCTGCGCGCGCCGAGCAGCATGCTGGTCGACGGCCAGAAGGTCGAGTTCGCGGCGGCGGCCGGCGCTGCCGTCACCGCGCCGCTGGCGTCCCGGCGCTGAAGTTCCAGAGAGCCGGCGATGTTCCTCTCCAACTTCAGCGTCACGCGGCCGATCGCGATGATCGTGATCATCATCGCGCTGATGGGCGCCGGGCTGCTGGCGCTGGGCAAGCTGCGCGTCAACCAGATCCCCGATGTCGAGCAGCCGGTGCTGGTGGTGACGATCCCGTACCCCGGCGCGTCGCCCGAGACGGTGGAGCGCGAGCTGATCAACCGCATCGAGAAGTCGATGCAGACCATCACCGGCGTCGACAAGCTGCGCTCCACCGCCAAGGAGGGCAGCGCCGAGATCGTGCTGGTGTTCAACTTCGACAAGAACCTGGTCGAGGCCGCCGACGAGGTGCGCAACGCCATCGGCAGCGTGCGCCACAAGCTGCCGCTCGAGATGCGCGAGCCGGTGCTGACGCGCGTCGACCCCGGCGCGCAGCCGATCATGGACCTGGCGCTGTCGAGCACCACGCAGACGCACGCCGAGATCTCGCGCCTGGCGGAGGACGACCTGGCCGACCGCTTCCGCGCCATCCCGGGCGTCTCGATCGTCAACGTCGGCGGCGCGCTCAAGCGCGAGCTGTCGGTGCTGCTGCGCGCGCAGAAGCTGCGCGAGTTCTCGATCTCGGTGCCCGAGGTCGTCAATGCGTTGCGGGCGCAGAACACCACCGCGCCGGTGGGCAAGGTGCGCGGTGTGCTCGAGGACGAGAGCATCCGCCTGGTGGGGCGCATCGAGTCGCCGAGCCAGTTCGAGCAGATCGTCGTGCGCCGGCGCGGCGAAGACGTCGTCCGTCTGGGCCAGATCGCCAAGGTCGAGGACGGCTTCGCCGAGCAGACCAGCGTCTCGCTGCGCAACGCCCACCCCAACGTCGCGATCTCGGTGATCCGCTCGCGCGACGCCAGCACGGTGTGGGTGGCCGACCGGGTGCGCGCGCTGGTGGCCGACATCGACAAGGAGCTGCCCAAGGGCACGGCGCTGGTGGTCACGCGCGACGGCGGCAACGAGGCGCAGGACAGCCTGAACAACGTGATCCACGCGCTGATCTTCGGCGCCGGGCTGACGATCCTCGTCGTCTACATCTTCCTCAACTCGTGGCGCTCGACGGCGATCACCGCGATGAGCCTGCCGACCTCGGTGATCGCGGCGTTCATCGCGGTGTGGCTGTGCGGCTTCACGCTCAACTTCATGAGCCTGCTCGGGCTGTCGCTGGCGATCGGCGTGCTGATCGACGACGCGATCGTCGTGCGCGAGAACATCGTGCGCCACATGCAGGCCGGCGCCGACCGGCGCACCGCGGCGCTCGAGGGCACCGCCGAGATCGGGCTGGCGGTGGCGGCGACCACCTTCTCGATCGTCGCGGTGTTCGTGCCGGTGGCGTTCATGCCGGGCGTGGCCGGCGAGTGGTTCCGGCCCTTCGGCCTCACCGTGGTGGCGTCGGTGCTGGTGAGCCTGTTCATCTCGTTCACGCTCGATCCGATGCTCTCGGCCTACTGGGGCGATCCCGTCGACCAGATGCACCGTGAGCGCCGCGGCCTCGGCAAGGTCTTCAAGCGCTTCAACGAGTGGTTCGATCATCAGGCCGATCGCTACGGCAATGTCATCGCGTGGGC
>DASURM010000198.1:0-5591 GCA_036280035.1 Burkholderiaceae bacterium
GATCTTGTTGGCATCGACATCCAGGCACACCACGTGGTTGCCCATCTCGGCCAGACAGGCACCGGTGACGAGGCCGACGTAGCCGGAGCCGACTAGCGTGATCTTCATGAGTGGAGGGTCGCTTCAGGTTGGCCCGTATCGGGCAAGTCGCGCATTTTCGTGGATCGCGCGGGCGCAGCGGCGCCCGGCGACTCCCTCAACCGAGGCCCCGCTTCGCCGCGCTCGCGCAACGAGAGCTGTTCAATTCGCCGTTGGCGACAGGCGCAGCACCGTGAGGCCAGCGAAGCGCTCGAAGTCCCGATGCCGCGGCAGTGCGGGCTGCATCCAGTAGGCGCGCGCCGCCGCGTGGTGCACATGCGACGGCGCGGCCAGCGCCAACCAGACGTTGACGTCGAGCAGATCGCCTGCCTCAGCGTGCACGCCGCCTGCTAGTGGTGCGCTGCGCGTCGGCCTCGTCGAGGGCTGCGAACAGCGCGGCATTCGTTGGACGGCGCAGCGCGAGCGGCTTGTTCGGCACCAGGTCGGGCAGCGGGCTACGCGTGGTGGCCTGCGCCGGGCGCCGCGCCAGGCCGTGCTGCACGTATGCGAGCACCAGATCCTTCATCGGAACGCCCTCCAGCGCTGCCCGGGCCTTTAGTTGGCGCAGCGTCGCCTCCGGTAGATCGATCGTGGTTCGCATGTTCTCGCTTTAGCATCTCGATGCCAACGCCCCGCAAATATGCAGTAGTGGCTCATTTCTGCATGGCCGGGTCGGGCGAGCGGCGCCTCCGCGACCGCCTGCATCAGGGCTCGACGGCGTCGCCATCGCCGACAATGCGGCGTCTCTTCTTGTTGCGCGCGAGACGTCATGCCAGACCCCGCCATCCTCGTCACCGGCGCTGCCGGCTTCATCGGCTCGTTCGTCGCGGCGCGCCTTTCGCAGCAGGGGCACGCGGTGCACGGCTGCGATAACTTCAACGCCTACTACGACCCCGCGCTCAAGCGGGCGCGCGTGGCCCACCTGCTGGCGCCGCGCGGCGTGCACTGCAACGCCGTCGAGCTGGCCGACGCGGCGGCCGTGCGCGCGCTGTTCGAGGCAGTGAGGCCGAGCCTCGTTGTGCATCTCGCCGCCCAGGCCGGTGTGCGCTACTCGATCGATCACCCCGAGACCTACGTGCAGTCCAACCTGGTGGGCTTCGCCAACGTGCTCGAGGCATGCCGCCACCATCGCGTGCAGCACCTGGTCTATGCCAGCTCCAGCAGCGTCTACGGCGACCGCACCGACCCGCCGTTTCGCGAGACGCAGAACACCGATTCACCGGTGTCGCTCTACGCCGCCACCAAGAAGGCCAACGAACTGATGGCGCACACCTACAGCCATCTGTACGGCCTGCGCGCTACCGGCCTGCGCTTCTTCACGGTGTACGGCCCGTGGGGCCGACCCGACATGGCGGCCTTCAGCTTCGCCGAGAAGCTGCTCGCGGGCCAGCCGCTACCGGTGTTCGGCCACGGCACGCTGCAGCGCGATTTCACCTACATCGACGACATTGTCGAAGGCGTGGTGCGCGTCGCGTTCGCGGCCCCGCCGGCTACGACGCCGGCGCACGAGATCTTCAACATCGGCAATCACACGCCGGTGACAGTGCTGAAGTTCATCGAGACGCTGGCCGGCACACTCGGCGTCGAGCCCGAGCTTCAGATGCTGCCCGCGCAGCCAGGCGACGTGACGATGACCTGCGCCGACGTCACGCGGCTGCGCGAGCGCGTAGGCTTCGAGCCATCGACGCCGCTCGACGAGGGGCTGCGAAAGTTCGTCGTGTGGCTCAGAGAGTGGAAGAGCGGCGCGCTCGCGTAGGGGCCACCTCGCGGACCATCAATATCGCATTTGGATGGTCACACGATCAAAATGCAGGGTTACTTCCAGGCCGTTGTCGTGGTGGCTCATCGGTCAGTGGGGTTTCGATCGGTGCTGTGGTACTCCGGCACCGCGCGCTGCAGCGCCGCGCGCACCGCGGCATCGTCGGCCTGCGCGGGCGCGGCGGCCACGCCGAGCAACTCGTCGAGCGGCGTGTTGCGCTGCGCCAGCCGCGCCACGCGCAGCTGCGGCACCGCGGTGGCCATGGTGGTGTCGGCGTCGGCCAGCAGCTCTTCGTAGAGTTTTTCGCCGGCGCGCAGGCCGCTGAACTCGATGGCCACGTCGTCGGCCGCATGGCCCGACAGGCGGATGAGCTGCCGCGCCATGTCGACGATCTTCACCGGCTCGCCCATGTCGAGCACCAGCACCTGCCCGCTCTCGCCGATGGCCGCGGCCTGCAACACCAGCCGAGCCGCCTCGGGAATGGTCATGAAGTAGCGGATGATCTCGGGGTGCGTCACCGTCACCGGGCCGCCACGCGCGATCTGCTCCTTGAACTTGGGGATCACGCTGCCGCTGGAGCCGAGCACGTTGCCGAAGCGCACCGCCACGAAGCGCGTAGCCGGGTGCTGCGCGGCCAGTGCCGATACCACCATCTCGGCGGCGCGCTTGGTGGCGCCCATCACGTTGGTGGGGTTCACCGCCTTGTCGGTGCTGATCAGCACGAATCGTTCGGCTCGGGCCTCGGCCGCCGCCAGTGCCGCGTGGTACGTGCCGAGCGTGTTGTTGCGCAGCGCCGCCAGCGCGTTGCCCTCTTCCATCAGCGGCACGTGCTTGAACGCCGCGGCGTGGAACACCACCTGCGGGCGCGTGCGCGCCAGCGTGTGGCGCAGGTGGTCGAGATCCTTGACGTCGCCGATCACGCGCACGAGCGGCAACGCCGGAAAGCGTTCGCCGAGGTCCTGCTCGATGGTGTAGAGGTTGAACTCGCTCAGTTCGTACAGCACCAGTGCAGCCGGCTCGTAGTGCGCCACCTGCCGGCACAGCTCGGCGCCGATGCTGCCGCCGGCGCCGGTGACGAGCACCGTCTTGCCGCGCAGCGCGGCGGCGATGCCGGCCTCGTCGAGCTGCACCGGCTCGCGGCCAAGCAGGTCTTCGGGCTCGATGTCGCGCAGCAGGTCGACGCGGCGATTGCCGTCGCGCAACTCGTCGACCGACGGCACCGTGACCACCGGCAGCCCCGCGCCCGCGGCGAACTCCAGCACCTCGCGCCGGCGCGCACCGCGCACGGAAGGCATCGCCACGATGAGATGTGTCGCCGCGCCGACGACCTCCGCGTTGCGCACATCGGCGATCGTGCCGAGCACGGGCAGCCCGGCGACGCGGCCGCCGCGCTTGTGCGGGTCGTCGTCGAGGAAGCCGAGCACGATCCAGCCCTGTTGATGGATGCCCGCCACCAGCAGGCGCGCAGCTTCGCCGGCGCCGAGCACCAGGGCGCGGCGGATCTCGGTGTCGCTGCCGGTGATGCGCGAGCGCGCGTGCTCGTACAGCATGCGGTACGCCAGCCGCGCCAGCGCCACCGCCATCAGCGTGATCACCGGGTGCAGCGCAAGCACGGCGCGCGGAATCTCGCGCAGTTGCAGCAGCATGACCGACGCCCCGCTCAGGGCGCCGGCCACCGCGCACGCGAGTGCCAGCCGCTTCACCTCGCCGAAGCCCGAGAAGCGCCAGATACCCTTGGGCACGCCGAAGATGCGAAACAACACGGCGTAAACGCCGACGATGCCGAGCATCACCCAATGGTCGTACCCTGGCCGCAGGCTGAACCAGCGCTCGAAGCCGAGGCGAAACAGATAGGTGGCATTCCACGCCACGCCCACCAACACTGCGTCGACCAGCAGCGCGGCCCACTCGCGGTGCGGGCGCAAGCGCGCCAGCGCGCGATCGAGCCGATGCCAGATGGTCAGGCCGCCGGCTTGCGACGCCGGCCAGCCGGTGCCGGTTGCCTTCTCGGAGGGCTGCGCCATGCCTGCCATTGTCACCGCGCGAGCAGCACGCGCAGCGTGCGCGCCATCACTGCCAGGTCGGACCACCAGGTGGCGCGCTCCGCGTACTGCACCTGCCGCTGCAACGTGCGCGGCAAGATGGTCTCGACGTAGGCGCGCTCGGGGTCGGCGCTGCCGGCGAGCAGCGCGCTCTCGTCGACGAACTCGAGCGACGCGGGGTCGGTGATGCCCGGCCGCACTGCCAGCACCCTGGCACGCAACTCCGGCGGGTACAGCGCGACAAAGCGCGGCACCTCGGGCCGCGGGCCCACCAGGCTCATGTCGCCACGCAGCACGTCGATGAGTTGCGGCAGCTCGTCGATGCGGTAGCGTCGCAGCCAGCGGCCGGCGCGCGTGACGCGGGCGTCGGTGTGCGCCGTGATCGCCGGGCCCACCGCTGGCGCATCGACGCGCATCGTGCGCAGCTTGTGGATGCGAAAAAGGCGCCCGTGCCGACCCACACGCTCCTGCCTGAACAACACCGGGCCCGGCGAGTCCAGGCGCACCCAGAGCATTGCGGCCAACAGCAGCGGCGACAGCAGCACCAGTGCCAGCGACGCGAGCGCCAGGTCGAGCAGCCGCTTGGGCATCGCTGCTCGCCCTACGGCGGGGTCGCCAGCACTTGCGCGACAGCCTCGATGACCCGTTCGACGTCGACATCGCTCATGCGCGTGTAGATCGGCAAGCTGAGCTGCCGCTCGTAGACGTGCTGGCTGTGCGGGAACATCGCAGCCGTGAGGCCGTAGCGGTCGCGCCAGTACGGCTGCTGGTGCAGCGGGATGTAGTGCACGCTGCAGCCGATGCCGCGCGCGAACAGGCGCTCGATCATCGCGTCGCGGCCTATGGGGGCGTTGTCGCGCAGCCGCAGCGGGTACAGGTGCCAGGCGTGCAGCTCACCGCTTGGTGGCTCCGGCGCCGTCAGCACCGGCAGCCGTGCGAATGCCTCGTTGAAGCGCTGCGCGATCTGCGTACGCCGCTGCGCGAACGCGTGCGCCTTCTTAAGCTGCTGCAGTCCGATCGCCGCGGCGATGTCGGTGAGGTTGTACTTGAAGCCCGGCGCCACGATCTCGTAGTACCAGCTCGGCACCTGCGCGGTGAAGCGGTCGAACGCATCGCGGCTCATGCCGTGCAGCCGCATCACGTGCGCGCGCTTGGCCAGCGCGGCATCGCGCGTGACCAGCATGCCGCCCTCGCCGGTGGTGATGGTCTTGTTGGCGTAGAAGCTGAACACCGCGGCGTCGCTGGCCAGCGTGCCGACCAGCGCCCCGCCGCTGGTGGTGGGCAGCGCGTGCGCGGCGTCTTCCACCACCTTGAGGCCGCGGCGGTGCGCGAGATCGAGGAGCGCCGGCATGTCGGCGGCCAGCCCGCCGTAGTGCACCGGGATGATCGCCTTGGTGCGCGGCGTGATCGCCGACTCGACCAGCCGCGGGTCGATGTTGAGCGTGGCCGGGTCGATGTCGACCAGCCTCACGTCGGCGCCGAGGTAGCGCACCACCTCGGCAGTGGCGGTGAAGGTGTGGGTGGTGGTGATGACCTCGTCGCCGGGTCCGATGCCCAGCGCCTCGAGCGCGAGGTGCAAGCCCGCCGTCGCCGAGTTGACCGCGATGCAGTGCAGCGACGGCTCGCCGAGGAAGGCCGCGAAGTCGGCCTCGAAGCGCTTGGCCTTCGGACCCGTGGTGAGCCAGCCCGAACGCAGCGTGTCGACCACCTCG
>DASURM010000199.1:0-8755 GCA_036280035.1 Burkholderiaceae bacterium
GCGCCGTACAGCCCGAGCACCGGGGCGTGGAGCCTGCCCGCGAGTTCGATCGGGTTCGTGGGCTGCAGCGGGTTGCTCGCGCCGACCAGCCGGCCATACCACGCCACAGCCGCGTCGAGGTCGGGGTTGTGCGCGCTGTACAGCCACACGATGCGGCCGCCCCAGCAGAAACCGGTGATCGCGAGCTTCGACGCATCGGCACCCTGCGACTTGGCCCACGCCGCGGCGGCGTCGAGGTCACCCATCACCTGAGCATCGGGCACCTTGGCGATCACATCGGCGATCAGCTTGGAGACTTCGCCGTACGAGCCGGCGTCGCCCTGGCGCACGAACAACTCGGGCGCGACCGCGAAGTAGCCGGCCTTCGCGAAGCGCCGCGCCACGTCGGCGATGTATTCGTGCACGCCGAAGATCTCGCTGACCACCAGCACGACCGGCGCTCCGGTCTTGCCCGCCGGCGCGGCGCGGTAGGCAGGCATCTTGAAGCCGCCCACCGGAATCGTGACTTCGCCGACCACGAGGCCGGTACTGTCGGTCTTGATCGTCGTCTGCGCCACCACCGGCAGCACCGCGGCAGCGAAGCCGCTGCCCACCGAGGTGCGTACGAAGTCGCGGCGACTGAAGTCGCGGCTCGGTACGAGGCTGGCGATCTCGCGATCGATCATGGCTGGGCTCCGGTGGCGGGCGATCGGACGCGCGATTCTATGGGTGGCCTGCGTCGGGACGTCGAGCACGGCCGTGGCCGGCGATCCCGGCGCCGCGCGGCGCGCGCACCGCCGTCCGTCAAGCCTGCGTCGGTCCGAGCGTCCGCACCGCGTCGCGCCAGTGAGCCGCCATCACGCCTTCGATGATCAGGTTGCCGGGCGCGGCGCTGATCAGCATGGCCTCGCCACGGCGCGCGGCGGCGGCGTGCACGGCCCAGCGGTGCAGCGGCGCGAGCCACTCGCGCTGCAGGGTCGCACCGGACTTGAATTCGATCGGCCACAGCACGCCGGCGCGTTCGATCAGCAAGTCGACCTCGTTGCCTATGTTGTCGCGCCAGAAGTACAGGCCTCGGTTCAGGCCCGCGTTGCGGCAGTGCTTGAGGTACTCGGTGATCAGCAGGTTCTCGAACAGCGCGCCGCGCATCGGGCTCATGTTCATCGAACCTGCGTCGTTCAGACCGAGCAGGTGCGCGGCCAGCCCGACGTCGTGGAAATAGAGCTTGGGAGTCTTGACGAGCCGCTTGCCGAAGTTGCCGTGGTACGGCGGCAGCCGAAAGACGATGTAGCTGGCTTCGAGCACCGCAAGCCAATCGCGCACGGTGGTCTGCGCCACCCCGAGGTCGTTGGCGACCGCATTCAAGTTGAGCAACTGGCCGCAGCGCGCCGCCATCAGGCGCATGAAGCGCTGGAAGGCCAGCAGGTCGGCGACGCGGCTGATTTGCCTCACGTCGCGCTCGACATAGGTCGCCAGGTAGCTGGCATGCCACTCGGCGGCGGCGATCGGCCGATCGTGCAGCGCAGGGTACAGGCCCGTGGCGAGCAGTTGGTCGAGATCGAGTGCGGCCAACGTCTGCGGCGCCTCCATGTAGGCAAGCGGCAGCAACTCCATATACGCCGCGCGGCCGGCCAGGCTCTGGCTCACCTGGCCGGCAAGCAGCAGGTTCTGCGACCGGGTGAGCACGTAGCGGCCCATGTCGGCGCTGGCGTCGGCGGCGCCCTGCAAGTACGACAGCAACTGCGGCGCGTGCTGCACCTCGTCGATCACCACGCCGTCGCGCCATTGGGCGATGAAGCCGCGCGGGTCGGCCACCGCGGCGGCGCGGGTGTCGAGCTCCTCGAGCGACACGTAGGCGTGATGCGGGAAGGCGCTGCGCGCCAGAGTGGTCTTGCCCGACTGCCGAGGACCGGTCAGCACGACGACCGGAAAGCCGCGCGCCAGTCGCAGCAGCCGCGCCCGCGCGGCCCGAGGGAAGCGGGGTTCGGCCATGGGTTTACTGTTTCAGTTTCAGAAGCTGAAATTGTAGTCGCCCTTGGCGAGCGGCGTCGGGCTCATTCGGCGCGCCCGCGCGGGCGCAGCGGAGAACGGGCGCGGCCACTCGGGCCGCTCGCTCGGGGCGCAGCAGCGCCGATCAGTGCGCCTCGTCCCAGTTCGCGCCCACGCCGACCTCGGCCACCAGCGGCACCGCGAGCTGCGCCACCCCCGACATCAGCTTCGGCACTTCGGCGCGCGCCCAATCGAGTTCGTCGTCGGGCACCTCGAACACCAGCTCGTCGTGCACCTGCATCACCATCGCCGTGCGCTTGCGCTGAGTGTCGAGCGCCGCCTGCACCGCCAGCATGGCGAGCTTGATCAGGTCGGCCGCGGTGCCCTGCATCGGCGCGTTGATCGCCTGGCGCTCGGCGCCGGCGCGGCGCGGGCCGCTGCCGCCGCGGATATCGGGCAGCTCGATGCGGCGACCGAACAGCGTCTCGACGTAGCCCTGCCGCGCCGCCAGCGCGCGCGTTTCGTCCATGTAGCGCTTGACGCCGGCAAAGCGCTGGAAGTAGCGGTCGATGTAGGCGTTGGCCGCGCTGCGCTCGATGCCGAGGTTCTGCGCCAGGCCGAACGCGCTCATGCCGTAGATGAGGCCGAAGTTGATCACCTTGGCGTAACGGCGCTGCTCGGCACTCACCTGCTCGGGCGCAACGCCGAACACCTCGGCGGCGGTGGCGCGGTGCACATCCATGCCTTCGCCGAACGCGCGCCGCAGGCCCGGGTCGCCGCTGATGTGCGCCATGATGCGCAGCTCGATCTGCGAGTAGTCGGCGCTGACGATGCGGTGCGCAGGCGGCGCGACGAAGGCCTCGCGAATGCGCCTGCCTTCGGCGGTGCGGATCGGGATGTTCTGCAGGTTCGGGTCGTTGCTCGCCAGCCGCCCCGTCACCGCCACAGCCTGAGCGTAGGTGGTATGCACCCGGCCGGTGGCAGGGTTCACCATCAGCGGCAGCTTGTCGGTGTAGGTGCCCTTGAGCTTGCTCAAACCGCGGTGTTCCAGGATCCTGGCCGGCAGCGGGTAGTCGGCGGCCAGCTCCTGCAGCACGTCTTCGTCGGTCGACGGCGCGCCGCTCGCGGTCCGGCGCTTGGCCGGCAGCCCGAGCTTGCCGAACAGCACCTCGCCGATCTGCTTGGGCGAGCCGAGGTTGAACGGCTGCCCGGCCAGCGCGTGCGCCTCGCCTTCGAGCGTCACCATGCGCTCGGCCAGTTCGCGGCTTTGCCGGCCGAGCAACGCCGCATCGATCATCACGCCGTGGCGCTCCATGCGCGTGAGCACCGCCGACACCGGCAGCTCGATGGTCTCGTACACGCGCAGCAGCCCGGGCTCGCGCGCGATGCGCGGGTACAGGCTCTGGTGCACCTGCAACGCCATCTCGCTGTCCTCGCCCGAGTAGCGCGTCGCGCGCTCGAGGTCGACCTGCGAGAACGCGATCTGGTTGGCGCCCTTGCCGCACACCTCTTCGTAGGTCAGGCCCTTGCGGTTCAGGTGCCGGTCGGCGAGGCTTTCCAGGCTGTGCGCCTTGTGCGCCTCGAGCACGTAGCTCTCGAGCAGCGTGTCGTGACGCCAACCGCGCACCGCCACGCCATGGTTGGCGAACACGTGCGCGTCGTACTTGGTGTTCTGGCCCAGCTTGGCCGCGGCCTCGTCCTCGAGCCAGGGCCTCAGCGCGGCCAGCACGTCGTCCAGCGCGAGCTGCTCGGGCACGCCGGGGTAATTGTGCGCCACCGGCACGTACGCCGCCTCGCCCGGCTGCACCGCGAACGAGACGCCGACGATCCGCGCACGCATCGGGTCGAGCGAATCGGTCTCGGTATCGAGCGCCGCGATCGGCGCCGCGAGCAGCCGCTCGATCCACGCCGCGAGCGACTCGCGCGTGGTGATCGTCTCGTAGCGATGGGCCAGCGCGGGCGCCGCGGGATCGCCGCCGTCCGCTGCGGCCACCGTCGCGCGCGCAACCGGCGCGGCGGGCTCGACGCCGAGCTGGCTCTCCAGTTCCTTGCGCCACAGCTTGAAGCCGTAGCGCTGATAGAAGTCGAGCAGGCCCGGCCGGTCGACCTCGCGCAGCGCCAGCGCGTCGAGTGACGGCCAGCCTTCGACCTGCGCGGCCAGATCGCAGTCGGTGGCCACCGTCACCAGCCTGCGGCCCTGCGGCAGCCATTCGAGCGCCTTGCGCAGGTTGTCGCCGACCACGCCCTTGATCGAATCGGCAGCGGCGATCACGCCTTCGAGCGAGCCGTGGTCGGTGATCCACTTGGCCGCGGTCTTGGGGCCGACCTTGTCGACGCCCGGCACGTTGTCGACGCTGTCGCCGATCAGCGTCAGGTAATCGACAATGCGCTGCGGCGGCACGCCGAACTTGGCCAGCACGCCGGCTTCGTCGAGCACCTCGGGCGGCTTGGCCATCGTGTTGATCAGCGTCACCACGGGCGTCACGAGTTGCGCCAGGTCCTTGTCGCCGGTGGAAACGATCACGTGGTGCCCGCTGGTCGCGGCCACGCGCGCCAGCGTGCCGATCGCATCGTCGGCCTCGATGCCCGGCACCTCGATCACCGGCCAGCCGAGCAGCCGCACCACCTCGTGGATCGGCTCGATCTGGCGCGCCAGATCGTCGGGCATCGGCGCGCGCGTGGCCTTGTACTGCGGGTACCAGTCGTCGCGAAACGTCTTGCCCTTGGCGTCGAACACGCACGCCGCATGCTCGGCCGGGTAGCGCTCGCGCAGCCAGCGCATCATGCCGACCATGCCGTGGATCGCGCCGGTGGGAAAGCCGTCGGGCGCGCGCAGATCGGGCAGCGCGTGGTACGCGCGGTAGAGGTAGCTCGAGCCGTCGACCAGGACGAGTGTGTGATCGGTCATGTTGACCATTTTGCGTCGCCGCCGGGGGTGAACCCCGCGCCGTAGAATGCACGGTATGGCATCGCGTCGCGTCGTGTGGTGGCTGTTGGGGCTCGCGGCGTCGGCCGGCGCCGCGCCGGCGACCGCGCCCGCGACCGCGTCGCCCACGCGCCCCGAGCCGAAGGTGCAGCGCACCGTGATCGAGGACGATCACGTCAAGATCGAAGAACTGCGCGTGCGCGGACAACTGCAGCGCATCACGATTTCGCCCAAGGCATCGGGCGTGCGGCCTTACGAGATCGCGCCGCCCGACTCGGGCCGCGACCCGTCGCAGCAATCCAAGGGAATCAGCGGCCACAGCCTGTGGCAGTTGTTCTCGTTCTGAGCACCGGGCACCGGCACGCGTGGCGGTCTTCACCGAGTTGGCACGCCATGAGGTCGAGGCCTTCGTCGCCCACCTGAACGCCGGCGAGTTGATCGGGCTGGCACCGATCGGCGCGGGCATCGAGAACACCAACTACTTCGTCACCACGAGTGACGGCGACTGGGTGCTCACCGTGTTCGAGCGGCTGACGCGCGAGCAGTTGCCGTTCTACCTGCGGCTGATGCAGCACCTGGCGCGGCGCGGCGCGCCGGTGCCCGAACCGCGGGGCGATGCCGCCGGCGAACTGGTGCACTCGCTGCGCGGCAAGCCCGCGGCGCTGTGCACACGGTTGCCGGGGCGACATGTCGACGCCCCCGACGCGGCCCAGTGCGCTGCGCTCGGCCGCACACTGGCCGCTCTGCATGCCGCGGCGGCGGACTTCGCGCTCGTGCAACCCAATCTGCGCGGGCTCGCGTGGTGGCAGGCGGTGGCACCGCAGCTGCGCCCGTTCCTCGACGCCGCCGCGCTGCGACTGCTCGACGACGAGATGGCGTTCCAGCAGCAGCTCGCCACGTCGGCCGCCTACGCGAGCCTGCCGCGCGCGGCGGTGCACGCAGACCTGTTTCGCGACAACGTGCTGTTCGATGCTGACGCGGGCGAGCGTCTCAGCGGCTGCGTCGACTTCTACTTCGCGGGCGTCGACATGCTGCTGTTCGACCTCGCGGTGTGCGTCAACGACTGGTGCCTGGCCGACGAGGCCGGCCGCATCGACGAGACGCGTGCGGCCGCGCTGCTGGGCGCCTATGGCGAGCAGCGGTCGCTGACGGCCGCCGAACACCGCCTGTTTCCGGCGGCGTTGCGCGCGGCGGCGCTGCGCTTCTGGCTGTCGCGGCTGGCCGACCGCCACCTGCCGCGCGAGGCCGCGCTGCTGCAACCGAAGGATCCGCGGCACTTCGAACGCATGCTGCGCGAGCGCGTGGCGCAGCCGTGGCATCCGAAATGATCCCCCTTGTGTCTGCCGTCGCGCTGCGGTCCGGCCTCGTGAGATGGGCCTGAAGCTGCAGGCCGTTGCTGCCAACCAGGGCTGGACCTGGGTGCGCGACGGCGTGCGCCTGTACCTGCGCCGGCCGCTGGCGTTCAGCGCGATGCTGCTGCTGTTCCTGCTGGCCAGCGGCATCTGGTCGGTGTTGCCGGTGATCGGACTGGCGGCACTGGCGAGTCTGCCGCTGCTGTCGCTGGGCTTCATGGTGGCCTCGCGCGCGGTGCTGCGAGGCGGGATGGCGCACCCTGGGCAGTTCATCGAGCCGCTGCGTGGCGACGCCACGCGGCGGCGCAACCTGCTGTGGCTGTGCGCGCTGTACGGCATCGGCGCGCTCGCGGTCGTGTGGTCGGTCGGCTGGCTGTACGGCGACGCGATGGACGCGCTGCGCGACGCGATGTCCAAGCACGGCGCGTCGAGCGACGAGGCCGCGCAAGCCGCCGCCGACCCGCGGCTGTTGGAGGGTACGCTGAGCTTCGTGCTGCTGGCCGGCGCGCTGTCGATTCCGTTCTGGCATGCGCCGGCACTGGTCTGGTGGGGCGGCCAGGGCGTGTGGCAATCGCTGTTCTCGAGCACGCTGGGTATCTGGCGCGCAAGAGGTGCGTATGTCGTCTACTCGCTCACCTGGCTGGCCGCGTCGATGGGCTTCAGCCTGCTGCTGGGCGTGCTGGCCGGCTCGTTCAGCGCGCCGGCGCTGGTGACCTGGCTGGTGCCGGCGCTGGTGATCGCGCTGTCGAGCGCGTTCTACGCCTCGCTGTGGTTCAGCTTCGTCGACAACTTCGGCAGCCCGGACGACGAGCACTGAAGAAAGTCGCTATGCGACTTTCTTCAGTGGTTTGGTCCCCTGATCGATCTCGCGGGAGAAACCGCGCAGCAGGTTCTCCCGCGCTCAGATCGGCGTCAGCTTCGCCACCGCGAGCGCCAGCCACTTGGCGCCGTGGCGCCCGAAGTTGACTTGCGCGCGTGCGTCGTTGCCGTGGCCCTCGAGGGTGAGGATCACGCCCTCGCCGAACTTGGTGTGGAACACGCTCTGCCCGATGCGAAGGCCCGGGCCCGACGGCGTGGCCGCAACGCTGCGTCGCGCCTCGATCGACGATGGAACCCCCGCGTCGACGCGCCCGACGCCGACCACCGAACCGAGCCCGCTGCCGCGCGCCCAGGCCTCCTGGTACTGGCGCGCGTAGCCCGAGCCGAAACCCTGGTTGCGCGGCGTCAGCCACTTCAGCGCCGCGTCGGGCAGCTCGTCGACGAAGCGGCTCTTCACGTGGTAGCGGGTCTGGCCGTGCAGCATGCGCGTCTGGCTGTAGGTGAGGTACAAGCGCTTGCGCGCCCGCGTGATCGCCACGTACATCAGCCGGCGCTCTTCTTCCAGCCCGTCGACGTCGGACATCGAGTTCTCGTGCGGGAACAGCCCTTCCTCGAGCCCGGTGATGAACACGCAGTCGAACTCCAACCCCTTGGCCGAGTGCACCGTCATCAGCTGCACCGCGTCTTGGCCCGCCTGCGCCTGGTTGTCGCCGGCCTCGAGCGCGGCGTGGGTCAGGAACGCCGCCAGCGGCGAGACGATCTCGCCGGTTTCGGCGTCGGGGGTCAGGGAATCGCCGGGCCGCCCCAAGATTCCCTGCCCCCCTCGGGGGGTGGCCGCCGCAGGCGGCCAGGGGGTCGTCGGCTCCACGGCGGCCACCGCGGCGGGCGCGCCGGCAGCGATCGTGCCCGCGGTCTCATCCACCGGCAGCGCGACCGCGTCCTTGCCGAAGCCCTCCTGCGTCACGAACGACTCGGCGGCATTGACCAGCTCCTCCAGGTTCTCGATGCGGTCGGCGCCTTCCTTCTCGGTGCGATAGAAGTCGACGAGGCCGCTGGCCTGCAGCACGTGCTCGATGATCTCGCGCAGCGTCGCGCCGCGCGTCGCCTCGCGCATCGCGTCGACCAGCGCATCGAAGGCGCGCACGTTGGCGCCGCCCTTGCCGGCGAGCGCGCCGGCGCTCTGGTAGAGGCTGCGCCCGCTGACACGGGCTTCGTCCTGCAGCTGCTCGAGCGTGCGCGCACCGATGCCGCGCGCCGGGAAGTTGACGACGCGCAGGTACGAGGTGTCGTCGTTCGGGTTCTCGATCAACCGCAGGTAGGCCAGCGCGTGCTTGACCTCGGCGCGCTCGAAGAAGCGCAGCCCGCCGTACACGCGGTACGGCACGCCGGCATTGAACAGCGCGCTCTCGAGCACGCGGCTCTGCGCGTTGCTGCGATAGAGCAAGGCCAGCTCGCTGCGCGGCGTGCCGCTGCGCTGCAGCTGCTGCAGCTCCTCGAGCAGCCACTGCGCCTCGGCGTAGTCGCTGTTGGCTTCGACCACGCGCACCGGCTCGCCGGGACCAGCCTCGGTGCGCAGGTTCTTGCCCAGGCGCCGCTCGTTGTGCGCGATCAGCGCGTTGGCGGCATCGAGGATGTTGCCGTACGAGCGGTAGTTGCGCTCGAGCTTGATCACCTCGCGCACGCCGTACTC
>DASURM010000200.1:0-13956 GCA_036280035.1 Burkholderiaceae bacterium
GTCCCACACCAGCGGGTCGAACGGCGCGAGCAGCCAGGCGCGGTCTTGTGCGTCGGGCGCCGAGGCCGGGTCTTCGCCGGCGGGCCAATACCAGTCGGTGCCGTCGACGTGGGCGTGGCCGAGCCGCCGCTTAGCGTGCGCCAGCGCGCGCGCGCGATCGGCCGCCCATTGCGGGGCCGCCAACCTCAGCCGGTTCACCAGCTCGTGCATGGTGGCCGTCGGCAGCGGCGCGTACTTGGCGACGATCAGGTCCACCATCGCGTCCATGCGCGCGCTCACCTGCGCCTTGTCGGCCAGCACCGGCCACGGCTTGCGCGCCGCGTAAACGCGCGTGCCGCCGTCGCGCCGCGCCACGCGCAGCAGGCCACGGTAGTGCATGCCGTCGAGCAGCTCGGTGCTGGCGTTGCTCGAGCCGCCGAACCAGTTGGTGACTTTGCCGTGGTTGAACTGCGCGTCGACCTCGCGCGGATGCACCGTGCCGCGCTCGCGCACGAAGGCGAGCACCGCGTCGGCCTTGTCGCGTCGCGCCTTCGACCAGCGATGCCTCGCCACCCGCGGATGCATCAGCGCGTGGTGCTCGCGGCCGAGGAAGCCGTAGTTGACGAAGAAGTCCTCCTCGATGCCCAGCTCGGGGTAGCGGCGTTCGAGATCGCCGGCCACGTAGCCGGCCACGCGGTGACGCAGCGTCAGGTCTTGCGCGCGCGCCGGCGCGCGCAGCGGGTCGGCCTGCACGAAGCCCAGACGCCGCAGCGCCAGCGGCAACGTGGTGGGCGCGAACAGCGAGCGCGCGATGGCGTAGCGGCGCAACAGCTCGGGCGTGATCGGCATGGGCCCATCATGCCAAGGCCGCCAGCGCCAGCGGCGAAGCGCCGTCATAACGCACTCATAACGCCGTGCCTTCTACAACCCGCCTCGAGCGGCCACGCAGCCGCGACGGAGGCGGAGCATGAGGACGATGATGGGCAAGTTGATCGACAAGGTGGCGGCGCGTCGGCCGTGGCTCTGGGCCGCAGTGGCCGTGAGCCTGGCCGCGTGCGGCGGCAACGACGAACCCGCCACCGTCCCACCGGACGCCGGCGCTCCCGTCACCGCGGTGATCGGCCCGCAAGGCGGCACCGTCGACGGACCCGACGGCGTGCAGGTGGTGATCCCCGCCGGCGCGCTGACGCAGCCGACCACGATCGGCATTGCGCGCAGCGCGGTCGGCGCGCCCACGCCGCCGGCCGACAACCCACCAGCCGGCGCGATCTACGAGTTCACGCCGCACGACCTGGTGTTCAACGTGCCGGTCACGCTGCGCATGCCGGTGCCGGCCAATGCCGCCAGCGCCGAGGTGTTCATGGCCAGCCCCGGGGAGGACTGGCAGGTCAGCAGCGTCGAGACCGTGAACGGGGTCGCGTCCTGGCAGCGCAACAGCTTCTCGTGGGGCATGTTGGGCGTTTTCTGTCGCATCCCGGCGGGCAGCACCGACCCTTACCCGTGCGTTTATCCGATGGGCGGGGCCACGGCCAGCGCCACGCCGGCGGCGGCCATCACGCGCAGCACGGCGGGCAATCCGTTTGGCAGCGCCGGCTCGTGGACCGTGAACCAGGCCGGCACGGTGAGCGTGACGCTGAACTACCGCGCGGCGCCCGACTGCGGCCACAACGGCGCGGCGGGGAGCGGGTTCGTGAAGTTGATCCGCTGGAACCCCGCCGCGTCGCCACGTGTCGTGCAGACCGTGTTCGAGGGCGTCGTCTCCCTCACTGCGACTCCGGTCACCTTGCCGCCCGGCACCTTTGCCTCCGGCAGCGGTGGCCCAAGCCTGCGCGGCGTGGGCAGCACCACGGTCGACGTGTCGGCCTACCTCACCGACGCGGCCAACGCATTCGGCTTCTCGTTCGCCTGCAACCGCCCGGGCAAGCCGGTGCACCGCGGTGGCGACCTGCTCACCTTCATCGGCGCGCTGCCGCCGTCGCCCGGGCCGTTCACGGTCGGCGGCACGATCAGCGGCCTGACCGGCGCGGACCTCGAGCTGCAGAACAACGGCGGCGACACGCTCGCCGTTGCCCCTGGCGCCACGTCGTTCACGTTCGCGAATCCGGTCGTGAACGGCACGCCGTACAGCGTGAGCGTGCTGACGCAACCGGTCGATCAGACCTGCAGCGTGGCCAACGGCAGCGGCACGGCCAGCGCCAACGTCGGCAACGTGTCGATCACCTGCGTCGACAACGCCGGGCCGCAGCCACTGCTGGCCACGGCGTTGGCGGCCGGGGTGAGCGCATCGCTCGTCGTCGCCACCGACGGCACCGTGTGGGCCTGGGGCGACGCGGTCGATCCGGTCACCGGCGGCTACTCGCGCAGCGCCGGCGGTGCGCCGCTGCCGGTGCAGGTGCAGGGCCTGAGCGGCGTGAAGGCGGTGGCGTTGTCGGGCGAGGCCGAGGCCTACTACGCGCTGCACACCGACGGCACGGTGTCGGCCTGGGGCCTCAACATCGCCGGTCAGTTGGGTGACCGCACCACCACCGACCGCGCGTTGCCGGTGAAGGTGCTGCAGGACGCGACCACGCCGATGGACGAGGTGTGCTCGATCGCGGCGGCGGCCAACATCCTGCTGATGGCGCGCGAGACCGGCTGCTCGCCGGGCAACCGTGCGGTCGCGCCGGGGCCGTGGATCGCCGGCCGGTTCGCAAACACCACCATCGGCGGCGACACCAGCAGCCCCTCGCCGACCGACGGCGCGATCGCCAAGGCGGTGCCGGGCTGGCCGACGGGTGAGCGGGTCTCCTGGATGCGCACGCCGCGTGCCAGCAGCACCGCGCCGGCCGTGTTCTTCATGACCGCCCGTGGCGACCGCTACGTGTGGGGCTTCAACGGCAGCAACCTGCTCGGTGCGGGCGTTTCGACGCCGTTTGCCGGCAGCGCCGCCGGGCCGGTGGCGCCGGACGGCCTGTTCTGGTCGGGCACGGGCCGCGTCGAACTCGGGCGCGACTTCTCGGTCGCGCTTGACGAGACGGGGTCACTGGTCGCCGCGGGCCGGAATCTGGAGTACCAGCTCGGCGACGGCACCGGCGTCTCGAGCAGCACGCTGCAGCCGGTGCTGACGCTGACCGACGTGACCGACTTCAGTGCCGGGCAGGTCAGCGTGGTGGCCATCACCAACGGCCAGTTGTGGACCTGGGGTTGGGACTGGTACAGCAACCGGGCTATCACGGTGCCCACGCGCGTCGGCACTGGCAGCGGCTTCACGGCCGTCTCGGCCGCCAACGCGCACGCGCTGGCCATCGGCCCGGGGGGCGCGGTGTACTCGTGGGGCAGTCCGTTCGGCGGCGCGCTCGGGCGTGACGGCGCGCCCGCCACACCGGCCGTCGTGATGCGGCCTTGAGCGCCGGTGCGTGGACGCCTGCGCCGAGAAGCGATCTGACCCACGCAGCCCTGACGTCTGCATCGGCAGAGTGCATTCGCGTGCAGTTGACTGTGTGCCAGGAGACAAGATGATGAAGACCAAGCCGATCGCCATGCTGACTTTTCTGGCCGCCGCCGGCAGCGCCTGGGCCTCCGACTTCGCCGCCCCGGGCGCCAAGGCCACGCTGTCGGTGACCTACCGCTTCGAGTCCGCCGGCAAGAAGCAGGACAAATACGACCTGCACGAGTGGACGGTGAAACGCCACGCCGAGCTGTCGGCCGAAATGGTGGCCAAGAAACCCGCTGCGCTGCCGGCCCTGCAGCCGCTCGATGGCGCGCAGACGGCCAAGCTCCAGCAGCAGCAGGCGCAGATCGGCAAGGCCCACAAGCAGATGGCCCCGATGATGGCCAGCGCCGAAGCCGTCATGGCCAAGTGCGGCGACGACGAGAAGTGCCTCGAACGCGAGGCCATGAAGATGGGCGCCGCGATGTCCGGCACCCGGCAGCTCGACGACACGCTGAAGGTCGGCCGCGAAACCGCCGCCGTCATGAAGCCCGGTGCCGACCGCTATCAGGCCTGGGAGGGCCGCACACAAAAGGGGAGCTACGGCATCGACGAGCGCTGGCACGTGGTGCACGCCGACCCCATCTGCATGAGCCTGCCCAAGGCGCGCTGCACGCACGACATGACGCGCAAGGGCGGCGGCGAGATGGCGCCCGCTGCGGGCGGGGCGCTGGCCGAGGTGGACACCCAGGGCACGCTGGTGCTGCAGCTCCCGCTGCCGCACGGCGTGCTCGACTACGTGGAGACCCACACCACCGACGAGCCCGACGGTGCGCACGACGTGCACACGCCCAAGGGGCCGCAGAAGGGCCAGATGCCGCTGCGTGTCGCAGCCGACGGCAAATCGGTGGGCGGGCGCCTGAGCGTGCCGCTCAAGGGCGGCTGGCGCTCGCAATCGGGTGAACAGGTGGTGAGCCTGGGCGCCGGCGGCTGGCACGGCGCAGCGGGCGAGCCCGGCAAGCTGGTCGTGAGCTGGCGCTTCGTCGCGCAGTGAGATCGCCGCGCGCGAGCCACGAGGGTTCGCTGCGCATGTGGGCAGAATCGGCCCGCACGCAAGCCTTCGATAGCATCGCGGCTGCCCCGGGCTCACCCACCTCACACCCCTTGCAGCTCCGACTCGCCGATCACGCCTGCGTGCAGACCGCGGGCAACACGCTCGAGCTGGCGCCGCGCGACGCGGCGCTGCTGGCGTGGCTCGCGCTCGAAGGCCCGACGGCGCGCGTGCGCCTGGCCAGCCTGCTGTGGCCCGACAGCGAGCCCGAGGCGGCGCGCAACGCGCTGCGCCAGCGCCTGTTTCAGCTCAAGCGGCAGCTCGGTGCCGAGTTGGTGAGCGGTCAGGCGATGCTGGCGCTGGCCGACGGCGTGCAGCACGACCTCGAAGATTCCGACAGCGTGCTCGGCCACGCGCGGCATGACCACAGCGCCGAGTTCACTGCCTGGCTGACGCAGCAGCGCGAGCGCCGCGCCGCACGCACGCGCGCCGCGCTGGTCGAGCTGGCCGACATGGCCGAGCGTTCGCACGACCATGCCGACGCGCTGAGCCACGCGCAGGAGCTGCTGGCGCTGGAGCCGCTGTCCGAGGCGGCGCACCGGCGCCTGATGCGCTTGCACTACCTGCGCGGCGACCGCGCGGCGGCGCTGCTGGCCTTCGACCATTGCGAGCAGGTGCTCAAGAACGAGGTCGGCGCCAGGCCGTCGGCCGAGACGATCGCGCTGCTCGCGACGATCGAAGCGTCGGCGCGCAACGCCGCGTTGCCGATGAGCCAGGCGGTGCCCGCCAGCGTGCTGCGCCCGCCGCGCATGGTGGGGCGCGAGCGCGAGCTGGCGCAGCTCGCGCAGGGCTGGCACGCGGGCGTTGTGGTCGCGCTGATCGGCGAGGCCGGCATGGGCAAGAGCCGCCTGCTGCAGGAGTTCTGCGCGGCGCGGCCCGGCATCGTGGTGGCGGCCGGGCGGCCGGGCGACGCCGGCGTGCCGTTCGCCACGCTGGCGCGCCTGCTGCGTGCCGTGATGGCCCTCGAGCCGGCGGGCACCCTCGCGCTCGCGGCCGAGCCGGGGCGGCGCGCGCTGGCCCGCGTGTTGCCCGAGCTCGACGTCGCGGTGCCGCGCGAGTCAGGCGAAGGGCAGCGCCTCATGCTGCAGCGCGCGTTGGGCGATGTGTTGAGCGCGCGTCGCGGCCTGCAGGGGCTGGTCGTCGACGACCTGCACTTCGCCGACGAGGCCAGCCTCGAGATGCTGGCCGCGCTGATCGATCAGGGCGGCGATTCGCTGCGCTGGGCACTCGCCTACCGTCCGGCCGAGGCCGGATCGCCCGCGCGTGCGCTGCACGATGGCCTGGTCGAGCAGGCGCAGCTGGTGCCGGTGACGCTGCAGCCCCTCGATGCGGCGCAGCTCGCCGAGCTGGTCGAGTCGCTGGCGCTGCCCGGCGTGTCGGGCAGCGTGCTCGCAGCGGGGCTGCTCAAGCGCACCGGCGGCAACCCGCTGTTCGTGCTCGAGACGCTGAAGCAGGCCTGGGTCGACGACGCGCTGGCCGAGCTGGCCGACGCGCGGCAGCTGCCGCGCCCGCTGGCGGTGGGCCGGCTGATCGAGCGTCGCGTCGCGATGCTCTCGCCCGGCGCGCTGGCGCTGGCGCGTGCCGCCGCGGTGGCCGGCGTCGACTTCGACATCGCGCTGGCCGAGCACGTGCTGGGCGCATCGGCGCTGCAGTTCGCCGACGCCCTCAACGAACTCGAGGCGGCGCAGGTGATGCGCGGCCCGCAGTTCGCGCACGACCTGGTGTTCGACGCCGTGCTCGCCAGCGTGCCGCAGGCCATCGCGCGCCACCTGCACGCGCGCATCGCCGGCTGGCTCGAGCAGCACGGCGGCGAGCCGGCGCGCCTGGCGCGCCACTGGATCGACGCCGCACGGCCGGCGCAGGCGCTGCCGTGGCTGGCTCGCGCGGCCGCTGCGGCGGGGGTGGCCGTGCGGCGCAAGGAGCAGTTGGCCTTCTTGGAGACCAAGGCGGCCATCGAACACCGCCTGGCCGAAGACGGCGACGCGGCGGCGCGGGCGGCGGCGTTCGACACGACGCTGCAGACCGTGCAGCTGAGCGTCACCATCGACGACGGCGGCAGCCGGGGCCGCGTGCTGTGCGAGCGCCTTGCCCAGTTGGCCGCGACCGCGCCGGAGCGCGCGCGCGCGAAGGTGCAGTTCGCGCACCTCTCGATGATGCGCGGGCAGCTCGAACAGGCCGAGGCGCTGGCGCGCGAAGCGTTGCGCGAGGCCACGCGCGATGGCGTCGACGCCGCGCTCGTCGCCGAGTGCCGCTGCCAGCTCGGCGCCGTGCTGCAGACGCAGGATCGTCCGATCGAGGCGCTGCCGCACTTCGAGGCGAGCCTGGCCTGGGTCGATGGCCACGGCGACGTGGAGACGCGCTGCGAGCTGCACGGCGACCTGGCTTCCACCTACGACGGCCTCGGCCGCGTCGCCGACGCGGCACTGCACCACGAGCAGGCGATCGCCCTGGCGCGCGCGCAGCAGCACCACGGCAACGAGACGATGTGCATCACCAACCTGGCGGGCAACCGGTTGCGCGCCGGCCGCGTGCGCGAGGCGCAGGCGCTGCTGGCGCAGGCGCGCCTGCTGCGCCAGCGCGATCCGGATGGTTCGAGCCTCGACGGCTTCATCGCCCTGAACCAGGCCATCGCCGACTACCAGAGCGGTCGCTATCGCGACGCCTTGTCGGCGCTCGACGCCACCGACGCGGCGCTCGCCGCCTTCGCACCCGGCTATGTCGCCGCGGCGGCGGGCCATCGCGCGGTGGTGTGGGCCGGCCTCGGGCAGTGGGCGCGCGTGCAGCAGCATCTGGACGATGCCGTGGAGGCAGCCGATACCGCGCCGCTCACGTTGTGCCGGCGCGCGTTGCTGCGGGCCTGGCTGGCACGCGCGCTGGGTCGCGGTCGGCCCGAAGGCGGGCTCGAAGCGGCGCTCGCGGCGCTGGGGCCAGCCGAAGGACCCGACATGCGGCACGCGCTGCACCTCGAGCTGGCCGCCTGGGCCGACACCCAGGCGCCGCTCGACACGCTGCAGGCCGTGCTCGCCGAGGCCGGCCAGCTCGGCCTCGAAGGGATGGCGCTGGCCGCGCGCGGCGCGCTGGCGCGCCTGCTCGCGCAGCGCGGCCGGCGCGACGAGGCGCTCGCTCACCTCGAGGCGCTCGAACGCCTCGACCGCGCGCCGGTGCACACGCTCGTGCCGCTGCGCCACTATCCGCTGCAGCCGTGGCACGACGCGGTGCGCGCGCAGCTGTGCCTAGGCGATCACACGCGCGCGCGGCCACTGGCCGCCGCCCTCGCGCGCTGGATCGACGACACCGCGCAGCAGCAGGTGCCCGAGGAGTTCCGCGACAGCTTCCGCCATCGCAACCCCGTCAACCGCGATCTGCTCGCGCTGCACGCCCAGCTCGCGCGCGACTGACGGCGCGGGCATGAAGCGTGGTCGCCGTGACGAGCCGCTCGTGCGCGACGGCACGCTGCCGGCGATCGCCCGCCGGCGTCCGCGAGGCCACCGATCTCCGATCAGGGAAGGGTCTGCTCCACCGGCGCGGCGCGCTGTTGCAGGCGAGCCCACTGGCCATCGACCTCTTGCTGAAGCTCTGCGATCTGTGCCGGATCGAGGTGCGAATAGCGCTTCTGCTCCTTCAGGTAGCCATCGATGCGCTCGTCCGCGTCGCGCCTGCCGGCGTTGATGCGGTAGCGCACCCCGTCCTCGATCTCGAACAGCGGGAAGACTCCGGCCTCGACCGCCTTGCGCGCGGTGCGCACCGCGGCGTTGTCGGCGACGCCCCAGCCCGGAATGCAGGGAATCAGGATGATGAGCACCTTGGTGCCGCGGATGGCCTTGGCCTTGTCGAACTTGGCGCGCAGGTCGTTGAGGTGCGACGGGCTCGCGGTGGCGATGTAGGGGATGCGATGCGCGGCGAGGATCTCGATCATGTTCTTCTTGCGCGTCGTCTTGCCGCCGGGCGTGCTGCCGGTGACGGCGCCGAGCGGCGTCGACGAGCTCTTCTGCCCGCCGGTGTTCATGTAGCCCTCGTTGTCGAAGCAGACGTAGAGGATGTCCTCGTTGCGTTCGGCCGCCGAAGAGAGTGCCTGCAGCCCGATGTCGTAGGTGCCGCCGTCGCCGACGAAGCAGAACACCGTCGTTTCGGGCTTGCCGCGTGCGATGAGCGCGCGCTTGATGCCGCTGGCCGATGCGGCCGCCGATTCGAGCGTCGTGTGCAGCATCGGCACCTTGACCGACGAGATCGGGTGCCCGCCGCAGATCATCGCCGAGCACGACGGTGCGACGACTCCGATCGCGTCGTTGCCGATGGCGTTGAGGATCACCCGCATCGAAAGCGGCTCGCTGCAACCGGCGCAGGCGACATGCCCGGAGTCGAACAGGCCGTTGTCCTCGTAGTCGATGGTCTTCATGGCTCACTCCATCCAGACCGGGCCGAAATCGGGCGCGCGGTCGCGAACCTCGGCGACGAGCCTGCGGATGCGCGCCGGCGACACATTGACCCCGCCGACACCGGCGAGCACGCCGTGCACGCGCGGCGGCTGGTCGACGCCGTAGAGCACGCTCTTGAGCTCCTGGTGCAGCACGCCGCCGGTGCCGGGCGAGTAGTTGCGGTCGAGCACGATCGCGCACGGCACGCCGGCGAGCGCCTCGCGCAGCATGGCCGCCGGCAGCGGGCGAAACAGCCGCACCTTGAGCATGCCGGCGGCGACGCCCTCGTCGCGCAGCGCGTCCACCGCGTCGCGCACCGTCCCGGCCATCGACCCCATCGTGACCAGGGCCACGCTCGCGCCGTCCATGCGGTAGCGCTCGACGAGGTCATAGCCGCGCCCGGTGAGCTCGCCCCAGAGTCGCCCGGCCTCGCGCATCAGCTCGGGCACCCTGGCCATCGCGGTGTCGAGATCGATTCGCGTGCGGCGCCAGTTCTCCTGGTTCGCCGGCGCGCAGAACGACAGCGACAGCGTGTTGTCGAGCGAGAACTCCGATTCGAACGGCGGCAGGAAGGCGCCGACCGTCTCCTGCGACGGAATGCTCACCGGTTCCATCGCGTGCGAGACGTAGAACGCGTCGTGGCTGAGCATCGCCGGGATCCGCGCCGCCTCGGCGACGCGAAACAGTTGCAGCACGCTATCGAGCGACTCCTGCGGACTCTCGCTGTAGAGCTGGATCCAGCCGGTGTCGCGCTGCGCCAGGCTGTCGGTCTGGTCGGGCCAGAAGCCCCAGGGCGCCGCAGGCGTGCGGTTGACGTTGCACATCACGATCGCGGTGCGCGCGCCGGAGGCGTAGTGCAGCAGCTCGTGCATCAGCAGCAGCCCCTGCGACGAAGTGGCGGTGAAGACACGCGCGCCGGTGGCCGACGCCGCGATGCAGGCCGCCATCGCCGAGTGCTCGGACTCCGGGGTGAGCAGCTCGGTCTGGAGCAGCCCCTCGCTGTGCAGTTCGGTGATGCGCTCGAGGATCGGTGTCTGCGGTGTGATCGGATAGACCGGAATCACGTCCGGGCGCGCGAGCAGCACCGCGTTGGAAACCGCGTGATTGCCGCTCAGCAGAACAACGCTGGGGTTGGTGGTCATGGCGGCATCCTCTAGAGCATGGCTTCGGCGCGCATCGTCACCGAGCCGGTCGGGCACTCCTCGACGCAAAGCCCGCAGCCCTTGCAGTAGTCGTACTTCACCGCGTAGCCGACATCGGTCTTCTCGATCGCGATGTCGGGGCAGTAGTAGTAGCAGTTGTCGCAATGGGTGCAGGTGCCGCAACTGAAGCAGCGCTGCGTCTCGGCGAGCGCCTGCTGCGCGGACAGCGCCCGCTGCACTTCGCCGAAGCCCGACAGGCGCTGCTCGAGCGCCGCGGTCGCCGGCTCGTTGCGCTCGGCGCCGGGGTAGTAGTGGGTGTTGATCTCGCCGAACGGCACCGTCGCGCCGACCTCGAAGCCGTCGCCCGCCGGCTCGCCCGAGACGTAGCGTGCGATCTCGATCGCGGCCTGCTTGCCCATGCCCACCGCCTGGGTGACGAAGCGGTCCATGCTCGCGACATCGCCGCCGGCGAAGATGCCCTCGGCGCTGGTGCGCCAGGTGCGATCGATGCCGAGCACCCGGCCCTGCGCGCCGACGAGCGCGCTCCAGCGCTCGACGTCGGCGTCCTGCCCGATCGAGGGGACGACGGCGTCGGCCTCGAGCGTGAAAGCGCTGCCCTCGACCGGCGTCACGCTGAATTCGCCGCGTTTCGCCCCGGGCGCGAAGTCGACCCGCACGCACCCCAGAACCTGGCCCGCCTGGCCGGCCTGCGTCGAGCGCAGCATCGCGCCGCAGACGAAGCGCACGCCCTCCTCGGTCGCCTCTTCGACCTCGACGCGCTGCGCCGGCAGCTTCGCCTCGGGCTCGAGCGCGAGCACCGTGACCTGCTTGCCGAGCCGGCGCGCCGTTCGCGCCACGTCCATCGCCGCGCTGCCGCCGCCGATCACGACCACCCGCGCGCCGCAGGCGACCGGGACGCCGGAGTTCGCGGCGGCGAGGAACTCGGCGCTGTCGATCAGCCAGTCGCCGCCGTGGTCGAGTCCGGGAAGACGTTTGGCGAGCGACGCGCCGGTGGCGAGGTACACCGCGTCGTGGCGCTCGCGCAGCGCCTGCAGCGACTCGGCACCCCCGACCGCGTGGCCGAGGTGCAGGTCGATGCCGAGGTCGACGATGCGGCCGATCTCGCCGTCGAGCACCGCCTTGTCGAGTCGGTAGTCGGGGATCCCGTAGCGCATCAGGCCGCCCAGCTTGGGCATCGACTCGAACAGCGAGACCTGGATGCCGCGGCGGCGAAGCTGGTAGGCCGCCGACAGGCCCGCCGGCCCGCCGCCGACGATCGCTACGCGCTCGCGGCGCTCCTTTGCCGGCGGCGCAAAGCGCCAGCCTTCGGCCAGCGCGGTGTCGCCGGCCACGCGCTCGAGCGCGCAGATGCTCACCGCCTGGTCGTGGAACTGACGGTTGCAGGCGCTCTCGCAGGGGTGATGGCAGATGCGCCCGGCGATCGCCGGAAAGGGGTTGTTGTCGACCAGCACTTCCCAGGCGCGACGCAGGTTGTCGTTGCGCATCTCGCCGATCCACTCGGCGATCCTGCCGTTGACCGGGCAGGCGGCGAGGCAGGGCGCAGGCGTGGCGTGGTACTGCGGGGCGGCGGTGCGCCAGGTTCCGGTCTTGCGCACGAGCGAGGATCGCGTCGTCCACAGCGTCGGCGAGACCGTCGGCAACGAGGCTTGGTTCATGGCAGCGGGTGCTCCTGTGGTTGGCCTCTAGTTGGCGTTGCGCGCCACATCGCAGGCGTAGCGGCACGCCGCGAGGTTCTGATCCTTCTTGCCCGGCGCCGTCTGCACGATCACTTCGCACAGCGTCTCCAGGCGCGGCTCATCGAGGATCCCGGCGAGCGCGCCGAGCAGCGACGAGTTGACGAACTTGCCGACGCCGAACCGGGTCGCGATCTCGAGGCCGTCGACCGCAAAAATTCGGTAGTCGCCGAGGTGCTCGAACGCCTGGCTCGGCTTGGCGGTGTTGACGACGATCCGCGTGTCGCGGTCGGCGACTTTCAACAGCTCGGCATCGAGCAGCGAGCTGTCGAAGCACAACACCGCGCTTGCACGCTCGATGTTGCAGCGCACCCGCACCGGCTTGTCGTCGACGCGGATCGACGACGCGACCGGACCGCCGCGCCTCGCGCCGCCATAGGTGGCAAAGCTCTGCACGTGCCTGCCCTCGGCAAAGAAGGCCTGCGCGAGCTGGTTGCCCGCCGTCTGGGCGCCCTGGCCGCCGCGGCCCACGATCACGATCTCCTGCCTCATCGGCGCACCCCCTGTCACGCGTGCATTCACTGTGTCGCCCTCCCGCACGGGCGCCCGTCGAGGCGCGCGGGCGATGGCACGCGCGTCGCCTGCCCGGCGGTGCCGCTGGCGCGGGTCGGTTCGACCTGCGCTCGTCGGCGGCAGCGCCACCGGATCGTACAAACGCCCCGCGCGAGCGGGCTTGATCCATGTCATTGCATCGGGGCGCGGGGTGCGGCGGCGCATCGAGGATGCGATGACCGACAATCGGCCGATGGCCGCAGCCACGCCTCGCCTCACGCACGCGGTGCTGCGCGAACGGATGGCGGCCTTCGCGGTGCGGCCGATCGACCCCGCAGGCCGGCAGCGCGCCGCGGTGGCGGTGACGGTGACCGAGGCGGGGTTCGGCGCCGACCTGGAAGACTCGCCGGTGCTCGCGCAGTGGAGCACGGCCAGCGCGCTGATGCTGACGCGCCGCGCCATCGAGTTGCGTGCGCACGCCGGCCAGTGGGCGATGCCCGGTGGCCGCATCGACGGCAGCGAGACGCCCGAGGCCGCGGCGCTGCGCGAGCTGTACGAGGAGGTGGGGCTCGTGCTCGATGCGCGCGCCGTGCTCGGCCGGCTCGACGACTATGCCACCCGCTCGGGCTACGTGATCACGCCGGTGGTGGTGTGGGCCGGCGCGGCGCGCGGCGTGGTGCCCAACGCCGGCGAGGTGGCGAGCATCCACCGCATCCCGGTGCGCGAGCTGCTGCGCGCCGAGGCGCCGCTGCTCGAGCAGCTGCCCGGCGCCGAGCACCCGGTGCTGCGCATGCCGATCGGGCCGAGCTGGATCGCGGCGCCGACGGCGGCGTTTCTGTACCAGTTTCGCGAATGGTGCGTGTTCGAGCGGCCGACCCGCGTGGCGCACTTCGACCAGCCCGAGTTCGCATGGAAGTGACGACGAGCCAACGTGCCGCGCTCGCCGGCCTGACCGTGCTCGAGCGCGGCTGGCTGTCGTCGAACAACGTGCTGATCCACGCCGCCCCTGGCGAGAGCGGCGCGGTGCTGGTCGACACCGGACATGTGATGCATGCCGAGCAGACGGTGGCGCTGATGCGCCACGCGCTGCAGGGCCGGCCGCTGGCGCGCATCGTCAACACCCATCTGCACTCCGACCACTGCGGCGGCAACGCCGCGCTGCAGCGCGCGTTCGGCGCGCCGATCACGGTGCCGCCAGGCAACGCCGCGGCGGTGGCCGCGTGGGACACGATGCGCCTGACCCACGGCAGCACCGGCCAGCGCAGCGAGCGCTTCGCGTACGCCGCCACGCTGGCGCCGGGCGAGCACTTCGTCGCCGGCGGCCGGCGCTGGGACGCCATCGCCGCCCCGGGCCACGACCCGTTCTCGCTGATGCTGTTCGACGCGGCGCACGGCGTGCTGCTGTCGGCCGATGCGCTGTGGGAACAAGGCTTCGGCGTCGTGTTCCCCGAGATCGACGGCGTGCCGGGGTTCGACGACGTGGCCGCGACGCTCGATGCGATCGAGCGGCTGCCCGTGCGCGTGGTGGTGCCCGGCCACGGCACGCCGTTCGCCGATGTGAGTGGCGCACTGGCGCGCGCCCGTGCGCGGCTGGCCGGTTTCGTGCAGGACCCGGCGCGCCATGCGCGCCATGCGGTGAAGGTGCTGATCAAGT
>DASURM010000201.1:0-14588 GCA_036280035.1 Burkholderiaceae bacterium
GTGGCCAGGTCGCGGATCTCGCCGACCATGATGATGTCCGGGTCCTGCCGCATCAGCGCGCGCACGCCCTCGGCGAAACCCATGTCGATCGCACTCTGCACCTGGGTCTGGTTGAAGGCCGGCTCGATCATCTCGATCGGGTCTTCGATCGTGCAGACGTTGACCTCGTCGGTGGCCAGGCGCTTGAGCGTCGAGTACAGCGTCGTCGTCTTGCCGCTGCCGGTGGGGCCGGTGACGAGGATGATGCCGTGCGCCTGGCTGGTCAACGTGTTCCAGCGCTCGCCGTCGTGCGCGGAGAAGCCGAGCGCGTCGACGGTCTTGACCGTGGTCTCGGGGTCGAAGATGCGCATCACCATCTTCTCGCCGAACGCGGTGGGCAGGGTCGACAGCCGCATCTCGACCTCGCCGCCGCCGTCGGGGCGCTTGGTCTTGATGCGACCGTCGAGCGGCCGGCGCTTCTCGATCACGTCCATGCGGCCGAGCAGCTTGATGCGCGCGGTCATCGCGCTCATCACCGTCATCGGCGCCTGGTAGACGGTGTGCAGCACGCCGTCGATGCGGAAGCGGATGGCGCCCATGTCGCGCCGCGGCTCGAGGTGGATGTCGCTGGCGCGCTGGTCGAACGCGTACTGCCACAGCCAGTCGACCACCTGCACGACGCCGGCGTCGTTGGCGTCGAGCTGCTTGTTGGTGCGCCCCAGCTCGACCAGCTGCTCGAAATTGGCCGCCACCGAGTTCTCGCCGGTCTTCTGCGCGTTGCGCACCGAGCGCGCGAGCGAGAAGAATTCGGTCGTGTAGCGCGCGATGTCGCCGGGGTTGGCGACCACCAGCCGGATCGTCTTGCGCGTGTACGCTTCGATCTCCGGCACCCACGTGATGTCGAACGGTTCGGCGGTGGCGATCGTCACCTCGGTGGTGCCGACCTTCACCGGCAGCACGCGGCGCATCTCGGCGTAGTGCACGCTCATCACGTCGGCGACGCGACCGACGTCGACCTTCAGCGGGTCGATGCGCAGGTATTGCAGATTGAAGCGCTGCGCCAGCCACTGCGCCAGCGCCTCGGTGTCGAGCGGCGTCTGCGCGCCGGTGCGCTTCAGGCCCGCGCTGCCCAGCCGCACCAGCGGGTGCTGGCTCGAATCGGCACCGCCGAAGCGGCGCACCACGGCGTCGACATCGTCGGCGGCGATCCAGCCGTCGTCGCGCAGCCAGCCGAGCATCGCGCGCCATTCGAGCTTGCCGCGCGGCGCCGCGGCGCGCGAGGCGCTGCGCGGTTTGGTCGCGGTGGAACTCATGGACGGAAGGGCTGACTTCACGGGGGCCACGCGTGCAGCAGGCGCAACCACTTGCGCGCCGGCAGGCCGTAGCGGGCCTCGATGTTATCCGCCCGCGCCTGCCACAGGGGACGATCCAACGCGACGGCGGCGTGTGTTGCTACCGCTATCGTGTTGCCTTCGCGGGTCGGCGCAAGGTGCCACACGCAGCCGGGGCCGAAGGCCGCGGCGATGCGCGCCATCGAGCGCTCGAAGCTGGCCCGGCGGCCGAACAGGTTGACGCTCATCACGCCGTCGTCGGCCAGCAGCGCGCGGCAATCGGCATAGAAGCGCTCGTCGTCGAGCACGGGTGCGGCGGCCTCGTGGTCGTACAGGTCGACACACAGCACGCTCACCGCGCCGCGCGGCGCGGTCGCGCTGCGCAGCCAGGCGCCGGCTTCGGCGCACACCACCGCGAGGCGCTCGTCGTCGTCGCCGAGCCGGAACCAGCGCCGGCACGCCGCGATGACCGCCGGGTTCAGCTCGACCGCGGTGGTGCGCATGCGCAGCGTGCGGTGCGTGAAGCGGGTGATCGTCGCCGCGCCGAGGCCGAGCTGCACCGCGTGGCCGCGTGCCCACTGGTCGTGCGGCCGCCACAGCATCCACGCCAGCATGCGTTGCACGTAGTCCAGCACCACGATGCTCGGCCGGCGGATCTCCATCGCGCCCTGCACCCACGGCGTGTCGAGGTGCAGGTAGCGCACGCCGCCCTGCTCGGAGATCGTCGCCTCGGGCAGGCGGGGCTTGCGCGAGCCGGTCATGCCTTCAGGCCAGCCCGTGGCGCGCGAACACGACACGCCAGGCGTCGACCTTGCGCGCCAGCGACCAGCTCGCGTTGGCCGGGCTGCTCGACGGCAGCCGCACCACCTCGCCCGCCAGCGCACGCGTCAGCCGCATCGCGCGCGCCGACTCGCCGCCGTTGTGTGCGATCGCGCCCAGGCGCGGCAGCCGCGCCACCAGCGCGGCGAGGTCGTTGGGCACGGCGGCCTCGATCGCGCTGTCGAGGCTGCCTTCGCGGCGGCAACTGGCGTACACGTCCCAGATGCCGAGGCCGCGCCGTCGCACCTCGGCCAGGCGCCGCGGGTACGGCAGCGCACGCAGCTCGATGCCCCACAGCAGCGACAGGATGACCCAGAACTGGTTGCGCGGATGCGCGTAGTACTGTTGCGCGGCCAGCGACGCTTCGCTGGGGAAACTGCCGAGCACGAGCAGTCGCGTCCGCGCCGCGGCCACCGGCGCCAGGCCGCGCAGCAGCGGCGCTCGCCGCGCGGGGCTCGCTTGAGCCCCCTCGGGCGGCCGCGCGGGGCTCACTTGGGCTCCTTCGCGCTGACGCGCTCCGGGTTGAGCCCCTTCGGGCGGCCGCGCGGGGCTCAAGCCCCCTCCGGCAACGAGCGCAGGCGCGGCAGCGCGGCGCGCGCGTTGGTCGTCGTCGTGGCCGCCGTCTGCTCGAGGCTCCAGCCGCGCAACGCGGCGAGCGTACGCGCGATGCGCGGCAGTTCGGCCGGCTCGTTGCGCGCGACGTCGCCGCGGGCGCGCTGCTCGGCGTTGCGGTACAGCCATTGCGGCGGAATGTCCGGCGCATCGGTCTCGAGCACCAGCGCGTGCTCGGGCAGCGTGGACGCCAGAGCGCGGATCTGGCGCGCGCGCTCGAACGTCATCGCGCCGCCGAAACCGAGCCGAAAGCCACGCTCGACGAACGACCCCGCCTGCTGCGCGCTGCCGTTGAACGCATGGGCGATGCCGCCGGCGACCTCGATGCGCCGCAGGCCGGCCAGCAGGCCGTCGGCCGAGCGCCGCACGTGCAGGATGGCCGGCAGCCCCGCGTCGCGCGCGAGCTTCAACTGCGCGAGGTAGAAGCGCTCCTGGCGCGCGCGGTCGTGCCCGGGAACGAACCAGTCGAGGCCGATCTCGCCCACCGCCACCAGCCGCGGGTCATCGCGGTGGCGTTGCAGGGCATCGCGCAGGCGCTCGAGGTCGTCGTCGCCTGCCTGGTCGACGAACAGCGGATGGATGCCCAGCGCATAGGCCCAACCCAGCGCGTACGCGAGCGCGCGCACCGCGTCGAAGTGCTCGGCCTTCACCGCCGGCAGCACGCCGAGCCTGACGCCAGCGGCACGCGAGCGCTGCCACGCCGCGTCGCGGTCGGCGTCGAACTCGGGGGCGTCGAGATGGCAGTGGGTGTCGATCCAGTTCATCGGTCGGCGCGCCGCGCGGGCTCGCGGCGGCTGCCTATCATCGCAGCGGCACGGGCGGGCGGCGTTCGGGACGTGCGCCGGGGTCACGACGCCGCAGGCAGCCCTTCGCCCGCGGAGCGTACGCATGGCGCGGCATTCGCTTCCATCTGCCCGAGCGGCATGCACACCCACCCGCTCCGTGGTACCTTGCAGGCTCGCAGCGATGTGTGCTGCCGGAGTCGTCGGCGATGAAGCGCGTCCCCCTGTACAGCCGGACACTCGTTCGAACACAGGCGTTGGTGGCCGGCTCGCCGGCCTCCTCGCCGATGGCGCAAGCCCCCGCCGAGGAGGAACCCCCAGGGGCGCTGCCGCGCGCTGCGACGCGCCTGCGTGGCGCGCTGAGCCGGCACGAGCGCTGGCTGTGGATGGGCTTCGCGCTGCTGTTGGCGGCGCTGGTCGGCTGGCCGTCGTGGGTGCATCGCGAGCGCCAGATTCCCACCTTCGAGCAGATCGATTCGGCGATGCGCCAGTCGATCGCCAAGGAGCCGCTCGCCTCGGCCGCCGCCAACGCCTACGAAGCAGTGATCGGCTCGGTGGTGCGCGTGGTCGGCGAGCACCCGTCCGAGCGCGCCGACCCCAAGGAGGGCGAAGAGCGCATCAGCGTAGGCACCGGCGTGGTCATCGTCGACAAGGGCATCATCCTCACCAACCTGCACGTCGTCAGCGGCGCCGAACGCATCAAGGTCACCTATCACACGGGCCTCGAGGCCGAGGCCACGCTGATCAACGTGCAGCCGGAGAACGACCTCGCGGTGCTGCAAGCGGCCAACCGGCCCGACGAACTCGAAGCCGCGACCATGCGCTCCACCGGCGGCCTGCGCCCGGGCGACGAGGTGATCGCGGTCGGCTTCCCGTTCGGCATCGGGCCGTCGGCATCGCAGGGCGTGGTGTCCGGGCTCAAGCGCGAGTTCCGCTCGCCGCAGGGCAAACGCGTGCTGACCAACCTGATCCAGTTCGATGCCGCGGCCAACCCGGGCAACTCCGGCGGGCCGCTGGTCACGATGGACGGCCACGTGGTCGGCATCGTCACCGCGATCATGAATCCGACCGAGGCGCGCACCTTCATCGGCATCGGCTTTGCCGTGCCGATCGAGAACGCCGCCGCCGCGGCGGGCCTGCCGCCTTTCTGACCATCAGCCACGCTCACCGCCGACGCGAGACGCCATGACACCCAGCGACACCGAACCCGCCACCCTGATGGAACGCATCCTCTACGAGGTCAAGCGCGTCGTCGTCGGCCAAGATCGCTTTCTCGAGCGCGTGATGGTGGCGCTGCTCGCACAAGGCCACCTGCTGGTCGAGGGCGTGCCCGGGCTGGCCAAGACGCTCACCGTCAAGACGCTGGCCGCCGCGATCCGCGGCAGTTTCCGGCGCATCCAGTTCACCCCCGACCTGGTGCCCGCCGACCTGGTGGGCACGCGGATCTACAACCAGAAGACCGGCGAATTCAGCACGGCGCTGGGGCCGGTGTTCGCCAATCTGCTGCTGGCCGACGAGATCAACCGCGCACCGGCCAAGGTGCAGAGCGCACTGCTCGAGGTGATGCAGGAGCGACAGGTCACGATCGCCGGCGAGACGCACAAGGTGCCGAGCCCGTTCGTCGTGATGGCGACCCAGAACCCGATCGAGACCGAGGGCACCTATGCGCTGCCCGAGGCGCAGGTCGACCGCTTCATGATGAAGGTGCTGGTCGGCTACCCGAGCGACGACGAGGAGTTCGTGATCGTCGAGCGCGTGATCGGCGCGCCGGCCGTGGTGTCGGCGGTGGCCTCGACCGCGCAGCTGGCCGAGCTGCAGCAGGAGTGCCGCAAGGTCTACGTCGACCCCAGCCTGATCCAGTACGCCGTGAAGCTGGTCGGTGCCACGCGCCGGCCCGACCAGGCCGGCCTCGCCGACTTGGCCAAGTACGTGAGCTACGGCGCCAGCCCGCGCGCCAGCATTTCGCTGATCGAGGGCGCGCGCGCGCTCGCCTTCTTGCGCGGCCGCAGCTACGTGCTGGCCGAGGATCTCACCGATCTGGCGGTCGACTGCTTGCGCCACCGCCTGGTGCTGTCGTACGAGGCGCTGGCCGAAGGGCTCGACGCCGACGGCATCGTCGCGCGCGTGATGGCGCGCGTGCCGGTGCCCGACAAGCCGCTGCAGCATCCTGAGCAGACCGGCACCCATGGCTGAGCCCGGCATCGCGGCGGCCACGCCCGACCAGCTGCTGCGCCAGCTGGAGTGGACCGTGATCCGCCGTCTCGATGGCCTGCTGCAGGGCGACTACCGCACGCTGTGGCGCGGCGCCGGGCTCGACCTGGCCGACCTGCGCGTCTACCAGCACGGCGACGACGTGCGTCACATCGACTGGAACGTCACGGCGCGGCTGCTCGAACCGCACGTGCGCCAGTTCACCGAAGACCGCGAGCTGACGGCGTGGTTCCTGCTCGACCTCTCGGGGTCGATCGACTTCGGCTCCGACCTGCGCACCAAGCTGTCGGTGTCGGAAGGCTTCGTGGCGGTGCTGGCGCGGCTGTTGACTCGCCACGGCAACCGCGTCGGCGCGCTGCTGTACAGCCACCGCGTCGACGGCATGCTGCCGGCGCGCGCGAGCCGCAACCACGTGCTCGAACTGGTCTCGCGCATGCGCACGCGGCCGGCCGCGCCGCCGCCGCGTCGCGGCCGGCGGCGCGGCGCGGCGCAGCCGCCGCGCCAGACCGTGCTAGCCGACCTGCTGCAGTCGGCCGAGACGCTGATCCGCCGCCGCTCGATGGTGTTCGTGGTGTCCGACTTCATCAGCACGCCGGGCTGGCAGCAGCCGCTCGGGCGGCTGGCGCGCCGCCACGAGGTGCTGGCGGTGCGCCTGTACGACCCGCTGGAGCTGAAGCTGCCCGATGTCGGGCTGGTCACCCTCGAGGACGCCGAGAGCGGCGAGCAGCTCTTCGTCGACACCAACGACCCGGCGTTTCGCCAGCGCTTCGAGGCGCTGGCCGCACGGCACGAGGCCGAGCTGCGCGCCGCGCTCGGCCAGGCGCAGGTCGACACGCTCGAACTGGCCACCCACGACGACCTGCTCGAGTCGCTGCTGCGCTTCGTGGCGCTGCGCCGCCAGCGCGCCCGCCAGCGCAGCGGTGCGCATATGCCGGCACATCTGCGTGGCGCAGCGGCGCCCATCGCGCGAGAATCGCACTATGAAGTTCTTGTGGCCTGAAGCACTGTGGGCCGCTGCCGTGCTGGCACCGCTGCTGGTGCTGCTGTACCTGTGGCTGCTGCACCGGCGCAAGAAGAGCACGGTGCGCTTTGCCAGCGTCGCGCTGGTCAAGCAGGCGCTCGGCAAAGGCCCGGGCTGGCGCCGCCACGTGCCGCCGCTGCTGCTGGGGCTGGCGCTGCTGGTGCTGATGGTCGCGGTGTCGCGGCCGACCGCGGTGATCAAGCTGCCGTCGCAGCAGGAGACGATCATCCTGGCGATGGACGTGTCGGGCAGCATGCGCGCCTCCGACATCAAGCCCACCCGGCTGGCCGCCTCGCAGGAGGCGGCGAAGAACTTCGTCGGCGATCTGCCCAACAGCGTGCGCATCGGCGTGGTCGCGTTCGCGGGCACCGCCGCGGTCGTGCAGGCTCCGACGCTGAGCCGCGAGGACGTGGTCGCGGCGATCGACCGCTTCCAGCTGCAGCGCGCCACCGCGATCGGCTCGGGAATCGTGCTGTCGCTGGCCACGCTGTTTCCCGATGCCGGCTACGACCTGTCGCAGATCACCGGCGCGCGGCCGATGCCGCCGGGCTTTGGCGACACGCAGAAGGAGAAGCCCGCGTTCAAGCCGGTCGAGCCCGGCTCGTATGCGTCGGCGGCGATCATCCTGCTGACCGACGGCCAGCGCACCACCGGCCCCGACACGCTCGAGATGGCCAAGCTCGCCGCCGACCGCGGCGTGCGCATCTACACCGTGGGCATGGGCACGACACAGGGCGAGATCATCGGCTTCGACGGCTGGAGCATGCGCGTTCGCCTCGACGAGGAGACGCTCAAGCAGGTGGCGCTGCTGACGCGCGGCGAATACTTCTACGCCGGCACCGCCGAAGACCTGAAGAAGGTCTACCAGGGCCTGTCGAGCAAGCTGGTGGTCGAGAAGCGCGAGACCGAGATCACGGCGCTGTTCACCGCGCTGGGCGCCCTGCTCGCGCTGGTCGCCGCGGGCTTGAGCCTGTGGTGGTTCGGCCGCGTGACGTAGCGGCCCGAATGAAGACGCGGCGCCGGGGCGCCGCGTCGCTGGTCGCCAGGGCCGTCAATACATCAGGCGGCCGTCGGCGGTGACGACGCCGATGTCGACGAAGCTGCTGCCGACGTTGTTGCGCGCGAAGTTGACGCGAAAGCCCCCCATGTCGTACTCGCCCATCGCACGCAGCGACTTCGCCACGCCGTCGGGAGTGACTTCCTTGGCCCGGCGCGCCGCCTCGGCGAACACGCGCGCGCTGATGTAGCCCTCGAGATGGAACGAGGTGTACTGCTTGACGTCCGGAAAGGCGGCCTTCATGCCCGATTGGAACTCGCGCTGCAGCGGTAGCGACACGCCCATCGGGTTGGGAAAGGTCTGCGCCAGCGCCACGCCGCGCGAGCCGCTGCCGGCGATCTTGGCCAGCAGGCCTGCCGGCACGTACGACAGCGCGAACACGAACGAGCCGGCGCCCGCGTGACGCAACTCGGCGACGCCGTCGGCCATGAAGCGCGGCGAGCCGATCACCAGCACGGCCTTGGTGCCGCTGTCGCTGGCCTTCTTGGCTGCGGCAGCCAAGCTGGCCTTCTCGGTGGTGGCCTGGAACGGCAGCACCTCGATGCGGTGCGTCTGGGCCGCAACTTGAGCCATCTTCAGGCCCGAGGTGCCGATGACGATGTCCTGGTGCACCACTGCAAGGTTGGGCACGCCCAGCGTCGCGGCGTGGCCGACGATCTTCTCGATCTGCTGCCGATCGCCGGCGCGGATGTGGAACAGCTTCGGATGCCCCGGGTTGCGCAGCGCCTCGGCGCCGGGGATCGCGTTGATCACGATCACGTCGGCCTGATCGAACAGCTTGTCGTCGAGCGCGTGCTTCAGCGCCGACGATCCGATCGGCGACAGCAGCGCCACCGGCTTGCGCTGCAGCGCCTGCCCGAATGCCTTGGCGAAGCCTTCGGCGCTGTAGGTGTCGTCGATCTCGAAGAACGAGACGCGCCGCCCGTTGATGCCGCCGCGCTCGTTGATCTGCGCCAGGCAGGCCTTCATACCCTGGTTGAGCTGCGGTGCATCGGGCACCGGCAGCACCGTGAACGGCCCGACCTGGCCGACGACGATGTCGCCTTCGGCGCCGTGGACCAACGCCGGCGCGGCGGCGGCGGCCAGAATCCCCTCGCCGAAGCGGCGTCTTGTCAGCATCATGCCAATCCCCTGGCCCGCTCCCTGCGGACGTCCCCGATGCTAAGCAGCGTGCGCCGGCGCGGCGCACCTCGAATGGACCCGGGCGTGAAGTGGTTGACCAACGTCCGCGCTGTTTGACCGCGTTGGCGCTGGCCGGATGTCGGCCGCGCGGACCGATGTCACGGCTCGCCCGGCCGCGCCGCCGATGTCGCGAGCCGCGCGCGAAACCGCTGGGGCACGCGCGAGGCGCGCCGGGCAGCCCCTACGCCGACGCGCCGCAGGGAACGATCTTGAACTCGACGCGGCGGTCGAGCGCGTCGGTCACGTCGTCGGTGCCGGTGCCGATGATGTTCTCGCGCCAGCCGACGCCGCTGGCCTTGGTACGCGGGCCCAGTTCGGCCGCGTCGGCCTCGAGCTTCTGCTTGATCGCGGTCGCGCGCGCCTGCGACAGGCGGTCGTTGACTTGTTCGCTGCCGGTGTGGCTGGTGTGGCCGACCACGTTCATGCACACCTTGGCCGCTGCGGCCTGGCGCGCGATCTGGCGCAGCCAGATCGAATACGGGCCGCTGACCTTCGGGTCGGACCAGAACTCGGTGCTGCCTGGGTTGAACAGGAACTTCACCCCGAGGTTGTGCTGCTGCAGGCCGAACGCCACGATGCGGCCGAACGCCTGCTCGGCCTCTGCAGTGCGGCCGAGCCGCCAGCTCGCGAGGTACACGCCATTGAGGGCACGCAACTGCTCGCCGGCCGGCGTCGACAGCGCGTTGCGATACAGGCCGAGCGCGTCCTGGTAGCGGTTGGCGTTGTAGGCGCTGTTGCCGTCGTTGACCAGCGCCGAAGCGGCGAGGCGATCGAGGTAGAAGCGGTCGGCGGCCTGCCCGGGCGGGGTCTGTGCGGTGCGGATGTAGCCTTCGACGACCGCGTCCTTCAACAGCACGGGGCTGTCCTGGTAGTACGCGGTCGGACTGGTGTCGAGGCCATCGTCGCGCGCCACCGCACTGGCCTGCGCGAGCACGGTGCGCGCCGCCAGGTCGACCAGCGCGAGGTTGATCTGGAACGGTCGGCGCGCGCCGCTGCTGGCGCCGCCGGCCGCGCTGCGCACCGTGGTGCCGATGAGCAGGTATTGCGCGCGCGCCAGGTTCGCACCCTGGAACGGCACCAACTCCATCTGCTGGTGCTGGGCCAGGCGCTCGGTCACCTTCTGCTCGACCAGGCGCGTCACCCCGGTCTGCTGGCCCGACGCGGCGTCGATCATCGGGTCGATCAGCACCACCTTGCGATTGACCTTGGCGTCGACCTGAGCCTCGACCTTGGCCAGGAAGGCCGGCAGCTTCTGCGTCTGCGCGACCAGGCCGTCGGTGGCCTGGGCGACCGCCTGGTCGAACGGCAGCTCGTTGCCGATGACCGTGGGACCGGTGCTCTGGCAACCGGCGCCGCCGAGCATCAGCAACGCGGCGGCCACGGCCAGCCACTGCAACATCGCCCCTGCGACCGACCGCGCTTGGACCTTCATTTGCGGCACTCTCCCTTCAACATGGCCTCATCCTGCGCGCTCAACTGCTCGCCGAGCGACGCCCGGGTAATGATCTCCGTGCAGCGCGGGTTTGGCGAGTTCTTTCTAGGGGTCGGCCGTGCCACGTGTGCGGGGGGTCTCCTCGCCGCCGGTGCCTCATCGACCACCATGGGCTGCGCCGCGCTCGCGGCCGCGGCTGGCGTATCCGGCGCGCTCGGCGTGTTCGGTTTGATCGCGGGCGCGGGTACCGTCGTCGCCGCAGCGGGCGGGGCGTCCGCTGGCGCGGCACCGGCGTCGCGCACGGCCGCTGCCGGCGGCTGGGCCGGTGTCTCTGCGCGAGGTGGTGCCTCGACCGCGGGTGCCGTGCCCGGCGAAGGCAGGCTCCACCATGCCAACGCGAGCGCACCGGCCAGTGCGAGCCCCGCCAGCAGCAGCCAGGCGCGAGCCACGCGGTGACCGGGCGCCGCTGCACGCGCTGGTGGTGCAGGCGGTGCAGGTGGCGGCGCGGCCAGGCGCGAACGGCGTGGCGCCGATTGCGGCGGCAGGGCCGCAGGGGCCGCCGATCCGCGCATCGAGGGCGGCACCGCTGGTGCCGCTTGCCGCAGCGACACCTGGGGCGCATCGCGCACCAGAACCGTCTCGTCGAGCGCTTGCGGCGCGGTCGGAATGCGATCGGTCTTGCCGGTGCGCGCACGCCGCTCCTCGATGCCGAGCGCGTCGCGCAGTTCGCTCGCGCTCTGCGGCCGGTCTTCCGGCCGCACCGCGAGCGCATGGTCGATCGCACGCAGGAAGCGCTCGCTGTAGCGACCCTTGGCGACGACGGCCAGCGGCACCATCGTGTCGTTGACCAGCCGCGCCACCGACTCCGGCGGCGTGCGGCCGGTGATGGCGTAGTGCACCACCGAGCCGAGCGCGTAGAGGTCGGTCCACGGGCCCTGCTTCATCGTCGGCATCTCGGCGTACTGCTCGACCGGCGCGTAGCCGGGCTTGAGAAACGCGGTCAGCGCATGCGTGGCGTCGCCGATCACGCGGCGCGCGGCACCGAAGTCCAGCAGCAGCGGCGTGCCGTCGTCGAGCAGCAGGATGTTGTCTGGCGCGATGTCGCGGTGATAGCAACGACCGCGGTGCATGACGCCGAGGGCGTCGAGCAGGGGGCCGAGCTGGCGCAGCAGCCAGCCCTCCTCGGGCGGCGCATCGAGCGCATTGAGCGCCTTCTTCAGCGTGATTCCCTGGTAGTAGGGCATCACCATGTAGGCGGTGCCGTTGGCCTCCCAAAAGCGGTACACCTTGAGCAGCGACGGATGATCGAAGCTCGCCAGCAGCTGCGCCTCGTTGACGAAACTGCGCAGGCCGAGCGCGAAGGTCTCGGTCGACTTGTCGGTGCGCGGCAGCACCCGCGAGCCGTGCGTGCGGGCAGCAAGGGTCGCCGGCATGTACTCCTTGATCGCCACCCGGCGCTGCAGCGACGCGTCCCACGCCAGGTAGACGATGCCGAAACCGCCTTCGCCGATGACGCCGCGCACCTCGAACTCGGCCAGGCGCGCGCCGTCGGGCAGCGCGTTGCCGCTGCGCGGCCCGCGCGGCACGGTGGCGCCGTCGTCGGCAGGCTGATCGGGCGCGGCGGTCATGGGCAACGCGCAGGATAGCGCGGCGCGCCCACCCGCCGGCGTTACGCCGCAACGCGCATGCCTAATAGGTCTCTAGGTGCAGCCGGCCTTCGTTGCGCAAGGCACCGCGCAGCGTGTCCCAGTGCAGGCCCGCTTGCTGCGCCACGTCGCGCAGCGCCAGCACGACGCCCTCTTCCATCGCCTTGAGGCCGCACACGTACACGTGCGTGTTGGCGTCGGCGAGCAGCTCGCCGAGGTCGGGTGCGCGCTCGCGCATCAGATCCTGCACATAGCGCTTGGGCGCGCCGCTGGTGCGCGAGAACGCGAGGTGGATGTCGATGAAGTCCTTCGGCAGGTTCTGCAGCGGGCCGAAGTACGGCAGCTCCGACTGGGTGCGCGCACCGAAGAACAGCATCAGCTTGCCGCCCGCGAACTTGCCCGACGCGCGCAGCCGGCGGCGCCATTCGGTCATCGCGCGCATCGGCGCCGAGCCCGTGCCGGTGCAGATCATCACGATGTGCGAGCGCGGATGGTTGGGCATCAGGAAGCTCGAGCCGAACGGGCCGATCACCTGCACCGAGTCGCCGACCTTGAGGTCGCACAGGTAGTTGCTCGCCACGCCGCGCACCGGCCGGCCTTGATAGTCCTCGAGCACGCGCTTCACGGTGAGCGACAGGTTGTTGTAGCCGGGGCGCTCGCCGTTGCGCGGGCTGGCGATCGAGTACTGCCGTGCGTAGTGCGGCCGGCCCTGCTCGTCGGTGCCGGGCGGCACGATGCCGATGCTCTGGCCTTCGAGCACCGGGAACGGCATGGTGCCGAAGTCGAGCACGATGTGGTGGGTGTCGTAGTCGCGGCCGACCTCGGTGACGCGGAAGTTGCCGGCGACGGTGGCGCGCGTCGGGTTCTTCGGCCCGTAGAGGTTGGTGTAGGCGTGGGCCGCCGACCATGGCGGCAGCGTGGCGCTGAACTCCGCGCTGTTGAACACCGTCTCGCCCGGCTCGGGCTGCACCGCGGGCTGCGCGGCCGGCGGCGGTGCCACGACGACCGACTCGTCGGCCTGCTGCGATTCGAGCGGCACCTCGGCCGGCAGCACGTCCCAGCCGAACTGCTCGGGCAGCGAGTAGGCGCGTACGCGCAGCACCTGGCGCCAGTTGTCGATCGCCCCGGTCGGGCACGGCGGAATGCACGCCAGGCAGCGCTGGCACTTGGCCGGATCGACCACGTAGTTGCGCGAGTCGTGCGTGATCGCGCCCACCGGGCAGGCTTCTTCGCAGGTGTTGCAGCGGATGCAGATCTCGGGGTCGATCAGGTGCTGGTTCAGCACGCCATCGATGACGGGGGAGTCCATCAACGCCTCCTGTTCACGCTACCCCACGATCGATCAGCCGAAGCGGACGTACTCGAAATCGACCGGCTGCCGGTTGATGCCCATCACCGGCGGCGCGATCCAGTTGGCGAACTTGCCCGGCTCGACCACGCGGCCCATCAGGCTGGCGACGAAGGCGCGGTCGGCGTCGGTGGGCAGCCATTGCGCGACGTTGGCGTTCCATTCCTGCTCGCTGACCACGCGGCCGTCGGGCGCCACCTTCACCCCCGACAGCGTGCCGATCTGGCGGTGGAACGCCTTGTGCGGCGTCTTGAGCCGCAACGCGATGCCGGCCTTCTCGATCACCTTGTTCCAGCGCTCGACGCCGGCGATCGAATCCTTGATGTAGTCGTCGCGCAGCACCTCGTTGAGCGCGTTGAGCATCGGCACCTGCTTCTCGAACAGCTTGCCGTTGTCGACGTCGAGCACCTTGTAGGTCTGGCCCTTGAGCACGTGGTCGTCGCTGCGCTTGCCCTCCTCGAAGCGGCCCTTCAGGCCTGAGCTGTAGAAGATGGCCGCGTTGCTCGACTGGTCGGCGCCGAACAGGTCGATCGTCACGCTGAAGTGGAAGTTCAGGTAGCGCTGGATCGTCGGCAGGTCGATCACGCCGGCGGCGCGCAGTTTGGCAGGATCGTCGGTCTTCAGTTCGTTCATCACCTGGCAGGTGCGCTGGATCACGCGCGAGACCCCGCTCTCGCCGACGAACATGTGGTGCGCTTCTTCGGTCAGCATGAACTTGGTGGTGCGCGCCAGCGGATCGAAGCTGCTCTCGGCCAGCGCGCAGAGCTGGAACTTGCCGTCGCGGTCGGTGAAGTAGGTGAACATGAAGAAGCTCAGCCAGTCGGGCGTCTTCTCGTTGAAGGCACCGAGGATGCGCGGATTGTTCTGGTCGCCCGAGCGGCGCTCGAGCAGCGCCTCGGCCTCCTCGCGGCCGTCGCGACCGAAGTGCTTGTGCAGCAGGTACACCATCGCCCACAGGTGGCGGCCCTCTTCCACGTTCACCTGGAACAGGTTGCGCAGGTCGTACTGGCTCGGGCAGGTGAGGCCGAGGTGGCGCTGCTGCTCGACGCTGGCGGGCTCGGTGTCGCCTTGCGTGACGATGATCCGGCGCAGGTTCGCGCGGTGCTCGCCGGGCACGTCCTGCCACACCGCCTCGCCTTTGTGCTCGCCGAAGTTGATCGAAGCACCA
>DASURM010000202.1:0-3108 GCA_036280035.1 Burkholderiaceae bacterium
CACGACGAAGCGGATCGACTGGCGCGGCCAGGCGGCCTGCGCGCGCGCCCACGCGGGCCAGGCGAACGCGACCGCGGCCAGCAAGTCCCGTCGATGCATCGTCATGGCGAGGTCTCCTTCTTGTCGACGGTCGCGCCGCCGCCCGGGTCACACCAGCAGCGCGACGATGAACACGCCGATCATCATGAACGCGATCACCACCTTGGCCACCAAGCCGGCCATGATGCCGAGCCAGGTGGCGATGCCGACGTGCGCGGCGCGCGCGTGGTCTTTCTGCGCGATGTACTCGCCGATCGCGGCGCCGACCAGCGGCATGAAGAACACCCCGATCAGGCCCATGAACAGCCCGACCACGGTGCCGATCACCGCGCCGATGATCGCCAGCCTGCTGGCGCCGGCCTTCTGCGCGCCGAGCAGCCCGGCCACGTAGTCGAGCACCCAGGCCAGCACCGCGAGCACCGTCACCACCGTCACGCTGACCCAGCCGACGCGGGTGAAGTCGTCGATCCAGGCGCCGAGCACGATGCCGCCGAGCACGAACAGCGTGCCCGGCAACGCGGGCAGCACGGTGCCGGCGACGCCGGCGACGATCAGCGCGATGCTGAGCGTCCACCACAGCACGTGCGTCATCGCGCGGCCCTATGCGCAGCGCGCGCTACCCATCCCATTCTGCCCATCGGTTGCCGGTGCATCGTTCGATCCTCCAGGGCCGCTCAGCCCAGCTCCACCCCGTCGCGCTGCAACGCCTGCTGCAGCGCGGGCACGATGTCGTTCGCCGCGACGCCGCACGCGCCCATCAACGCCGCGGCGGTGCCCGCGGCCTGCCCCATCGCGAAGCAGGCACCGCTGGCGCGCGCCGCCGACTGGCCCTCGTGCTCCATCGACGCGCAGCGACCGGCCACCAGCAGGTTGGGCACGCTCTGCGGCACCAGCATGCGCCACGGCAGCTGGTTGAAGCCGTTGCGCTGGTCGCGCGCAAACGTCCATTCGACGCGGCCGGCGGCGTGGCGCTCGATCGGCCAGGCGTTGACGCCGATGGTGTCGCCAAAGCGCGCGCCACCCTGCACATCGTCGCCGCTCAGGTGGTACGCACCGCGGATGCGGCGCGTCTCGCGCACGCCGAGTTGCGTGCCGAGGTCGATCAGCTCGGCGCGCTCGAACCCCGGCACCTCGGCACGCAGGAAGCGCAGGTACTCGATCACCTGGCGCCGGCCTTCGACCTCGCCGGCGCTGAGCTGCTGCGCGTCGGTGGCGTCGACCGCGCGGCCCTGCGCGTTGGCCACCTGCGTGACGTTGACGCGCCACTCGCTGCGGTTGCGCTGCGGCCGCACGATCGCGCCTTCGCGCGGGAAGCGGTAGCGCTCGGCCGCCGCACGCATCAGCGCGTCGATCGCGCCGAAGCTGCCCACCGCGGCCAGCGCGCGATCGGCGTCGACGCTGCCGACGCGGAACATGGTCGACGGGTACAGCGCGTCGCCCGCGCCGTCGCCGAGGTCGTACGGCACGCCGGCGTGGTGCGCGAGGTCGGCGTCGCCACTGGCATCGACGAACCAGCGCGCGCGGATTGCGCCGCGCCCCGACTTGGTCTCGACGATCGCCGCGGTCAGCGCGCCGTCGGCATCGCAGGCGGCGCCGGCGAGCCAGGCGTGGAACAGCAGCTGCACCCCGGCGGCCAGCAGCAGCTGGTCGGCCGCGCACTTGTAGGCCGGTATGTCGTACGAACGCACCCGGATGCGCCCGCCCAGGCCGTCTTGCGGCGCGTTGAGGCCGCCGAGCGCATCGATGCGTTCGAGCAGTTCGTCGACCACGCCGTGCACCAGTTGCACCATCTCGCCGTCGCGCCTGCCGTACAGGCCGGCGAAGTTGGTGACGCCGCCGGCGGTGCCCATGCCACCGAGGAAACCGTAGCGCTCGACCAGCAGCGTGCGTGCGCCGTGGCGCGCCGCGCAGGCCGCCGCGGCAAGACCCGCCGGGCCGCCGCCGACCACCAGCACGTCGCATTCGGCCAGCAGCGGCAGGCGCCGCTCGGGCTCGTCGACCGTGCGGGCAGCTGCGCTCACGCCGGCATCGTCGTGCGCGCCGTCACTCCACCTTGATGCCGCGCAGCTTGATGATGCCGCCGAGCACCTTGATCTCGTTGCGCACGCGCGAGAGCAGCCCGTCGGGCGAGCTGCCCACCGGCGACCAGCCGGCGTTGAAGAAGCGCTGCCGCATCTCGGGCGAGCGCGCCACCGCCGAGACGTCGGCGGCCATGCGCGAGCGCACCTGCGGCGGCAACGACGCGGGGCCGACCAGCGCCACGAACACGTCGAGGTCGTAGCCGCGCACGCCGGCCTCGGTCAGCGGCGGAACGTCGGGCGCCAGCGCGCTGCGGCCGGTGGTCAGGCCGATGGCCTTGAGCTTGCCGGCATGCACCTGCGGCAACGCCAGGCCCGGCGGAATCAGCGACATCTGCACCTCGCCGGTCAGCAGCGCCTTGATGACGGCCGGGTTGCCCTGATACGGCACGTGCGTCGCACGGAAGTTTCCGGCGCGGCTCTTCAGCAGCTCGATCCCCAGGTGGCCGACCGAGCCGATGCCCACCGAGCCGTAGTTCCACTTGTCGCCGGCGTCGCGCGCAGCGGCGAAGAACTCGGCACCCGACGGCTTGTCGGGCTGCGTCACCAGCACCAGCGGCGCACTGGCCACCAGCGACAGCATCGCGAAGTCCGTCAACGGATCGAACGGCAGCTTCGAGTTGAGCAGCTTGGCCGACGACAGGTTGCCGTTGATCACCAGGCCGAAGGTGTGATCGTCGGTGGCCTTGGCCACCAGGTCGGCGGCGATGTTGCCCGATGCGCCGGGCCGGTTCTCCACCACGATCGGCTGGCCCAGATCCTTGGCCAGGCCTTCGGCGAGGATGCGCGCGGCCACGTCGGGCGTCGAGCCACCGGGGAAGCCCACCATGATCTTCACCGGCTTGGTCGGCCACGGCGCGCCCGCCTGCGCGAATGCCGTACCGGCGGCCAGACCGAGGGCGAGGGTCAATGCGAGGCGGCGGCGACGGACTGCGGAACAACGGGGCATGCGTGCGCTCCTGGGCTGCAGGGAATGAGCCGATGGTACCCG
>DASURM010000203.1:0-8598 GCA_036280035.1 Burkholderiaceae bacterium
TCGAGCATGCGTTGTCGAAGCGGGGTCATCGCCGTTCTCCTCGATCGATGCGCGGGCACATGCCCGCATCGATCAAGGTACGGCCGCCGCGATGCGGCCCCTCATCGAGAACAAACCACCGCGTCAGCGGTTTAGTTCAACCTCAATTAGGCCGCGCAGCCCAAAAAACCAGATCTGTCTTTCGGCCCATCGTTTGCCTCCCCCTTGCGACGCAAGTTCGCGCCACGGCTGGATTCTCGGCTCACTTCGCATTCGCGGGCAAGCGTTTTAGGCCGAACGGCGTTCTGTCTAATACACCTCTATCGAGAGGACATCCCAAAATCCGTCGGCAGGCTGCCGTCGGCCTGCGCGCCGGCGCCCTGCACCTTGCCGGCAGCCCCGGCCCGGCTCAGCTTCGATCGGCGGGCATCCCTTGCGCCACAGGCCCACCGCCTGCCACCGGCAGCGCCGCACGTGGACCCTCCACCGCCTTGCGCTCGCGCACCACGAAGCTGTAGATCACCGGCACCACCACCAGCGTCAGCAGCGTCGAGGTGATCACGCCGCCGACGATCGCGCGGCCCATCGGGGCCTGGATCTCGCCGCCGTCGTTGAGCGCCAGCGCCAGCGGCAGCATGCCGAACACCATCGCGCCGGTGGTCATCATGATCGGCCGCATGCGAGTGAGGCCGGCTTGCAGCAGCGCCTCGGGGATGCTGGCGCCGCGCTTGCGCGCCTGGTTGGCAAAGTCGACCAGCAGGATCGCGTTCTTGGTCACCAGCCCCATCAGCATCACCAGGCCGATCATCGAGAACACGTTCAACGTGCTGCGCCAGAACAGCAGCGCCAGCATCACGCCGATCAGCGCCAGCGGCAGGCTGGCCATGATGGCGATCGGCTGCGCAAAGCTGCCGAACTGGCTGGCCAGCACGATGTAGATGAAGATCACCGCCAGAGTCATCGCCGCCACCATCGCGGCGAAGGCATCCTCCTGCTCCTTGGTGGCGCCGCCGACGTCGAAGCTGTAGCCCGGCGGCAGCACGAAGCTCTCGGTCAGCTTGACCACGTCCTTGCCCACGTCGCCCGAGGGCCGGCCCTGCGCGCCGGCGAAGATCGCCTCGCGGCGCTGCAGGTTCTGGCGCCGGATCACGTCGGGGTTGAGCACCGGCTCGATGTCGGCCACGGTCTCCAGCGCGATCGCCGCGCCGTCTTTCGAGAACGCCACCGGCAGCGCGCGCAACTGGTCGATGCGCTCGCGCTGCGCGTACGGCAGCCGCAGCAGCACCTCGACCTGCTCGCCGTCGGGCGTGGTCCAGTAGGTGGCAACCTCGCCGTTGACGTAGGCGCGCAGCGACGCGGCGAGCTGCGGCGTGGTGAGCCCGAGCTCGCGCACCGCGCCGGGCTTGAGCCGCACCGCGTAGGCGGGCAGCCCGGGCTTGGCCGAGAGATCGACGTCGGTGGTGCCCGGGATCTTCTTCACCTGCTCGGCGAACTCGCCGGCCACGCGGGTCAGCACCTCGGAATCGCTGCCGAGGATCGCCACGTAGATCGGCTTGTCGAAGCCGAGCGACGCCTCCATGCCCGGGATCTTGGCGATCGCGGCGCGGATGGCGTCTTCCACCTGCTTTTGGCTGCGCTTGCGCTCCTTGCGCTCGGTGAGCGCGATGTTCAGCGTCGCCTGCGCGCGCCCGACCGCGAAGCCCTGCCCCTGGCCGCCGACCTGCGTCGACAGCGTCTTCACCTCGGGAAAGCCGCGCACGATCGCCTCGACCTGCCGCACCTTGTCGTCGGCGCGATCGAGGCTGGCGCCGGTGGCCATGCGCAGCGCCACCTGCGTGAAGCCCTGGTCGGTCTGCGGAATGAACTCGGTGCCCACCAGCGGCGCCAGCGCCAGCGCGGCGGCGAAGCTCAGCAACCCGACGCCGATCACGATGCCGCGCGGGCCGAACCAGCCGACGCTTCGGCCCGAGAACACCCAGCGGATCAGCCGCTCGTACACCGTGTGCAGAGCGTCCATCGCACGGTCGGTGCCGCGCATCGCCGCGCCGATCACCGGCACCTCGCGCCAGCGGTTCGACGGCGGGTCGTGCCACACCGCCGACAGCATCGGGTCGAGCGTGAAGCTGACGAACAGGCTCACCAGCACCGCCACCGCCACCGTGATGCCGAACGGGTAGAAGAACTTGCCGACGATGCCGCCCATGAACGCCACCGGCACGAACACCGCGCACAGCGCGAAGGTGGTGGCCATCACCGCCAGGCCGATCTCGTCGGTGCCCTCGCGCGCGGCGGTGTGGTGATCCTTGCCCAGGGCGACGTGGCGCACGATGTTCTCGCGCACCACGATCGCGTCGTCGATCAGCAGGCCGATGCACAGGCTGAGCGCCATCATCGTCATGAAGTTCAGCGTGAAGCCGAAGGCGTAGACGGCGATGAAGCTCGAGATCACCGCGATCGGCAGCGTCAGCGCGGTGATCACGGTCGAGCGCCACGAGTGCAAGAACAGAAACACGATGGCGATCGTCAGCAGCGCGCCTTCGATCAGCGTGCGCTGCAGGCCGGCCAGCGAGTTCTTCACGAAGTCGCTGTTGGCATAGATCAGGCGCAGTTCGACCGCGGCCGGCAGCGTCTTGCGCAGCTCGTTCATCGCGCGCTTGATCGCCTCGCCGGTGGCGACGATGTTGGCGTCCTGCTGCTTGAAGACGTTGATGCTGACCGCGCGCTCGCCGTTGATGCGCGCCAGCGACTCGGGCTCGCGTTCGCGCTCGACCAGCGTCCCCAGGTCGGCCACCGTGAGCGGCAGATTGCCGCGGCGGCCGACCACGGTGTCGGCAAAGCGGCGCGGGTCGCGCACGCGGCCCTCGACGCGAACGATGGTGTCGCTGTCGCGGCCGGACAGCAGCCCCACCGGCTGGTCGGCGTTGGCCTCGTGCAGCGCGGTGGCGATCTGCGCCGGCGTGATCGCGTAGGCGCGCAGCCGCGCGGGGTCGAGGTCGATGCGCACCTCGCGCGTGGCCAGGCCTGCCAGGTCGACCGCGGCCACGCCCTCCACGCGCGTGAGGCGCTTGCTCACCACCTGCTCGGCCAGCATCGACAGCTCGCGCGGCGAGCGCGTGGACGACAGCAGCGCCATCACCACCACCGGCTGCGCGTTCTCGTTGTTGAAGCGCGCGATCGTCGGCGGCTTGGCGTCGGGCGGAAACTGCGACTGCACCAGCGCCACCTTGTCGCGCAGCTCCTGCATCGCGCGGTCGAGGTCGGTGTCGAGCGTGAACTCCACGCCCATCTGGCCGCGGCCCTCGAAGCTGCGCGAGGTGATGCGCTTGATGCCGGCGATCGAGTTGACCGCGTCTTCCATCGGCTTGCAGATCTCGCGCTCCACCGCCTCGGGCGATGCGCCGGGATAGCGCACGTCGATCCAGGCGCCCGGCGGCGTGACGTCGGGCATCTGCTCGACGTTGAGCCGCGCGTACGAGAAGACGCCCAGCACGCACAGCGCCACCATCACCATGGTGGCGAACACCGGGTTGGCGATCGCGACGCGGGTGATCCACATGCGCGGGGCCTCGGCTGCTGCGAATCGAACGGGGAGCAGACGGGCCGGGTCAGCGCAGCGGCGTCGCCTGGCCCGACGTGGCCACCGGCTTGGCAGACTTGTGCGCCACCACCACCGCCTTGGCGCCCTCGCGCAGGTTGTCGAAGCGCACCGCGAGCAGCTGCGCGTCGTCGGTCAGCCCGCTCAGTACCTCGACGCGGCCGCCGGACTCGTCGCGGCGGCCGAGCGTGACCGCGCGGCGCAGCAGCGCGCCTTCGGCGATCAGCCACACCTGGCTCTGGCCCGAGTTGCTCGACACCGCGGCCAGCGGCACCGTCAGCCGCCGCGTGTCGTCGGCCAGCTCGACGCGGGCCAGCGCGTACTGGCCGGCGCGCATCGCCTCGTTCGGGTTGGGCAGCGCAATCGTCACGCCGATCGAGCGCGTGCCCGGCTCGGCCGCCGGCGCGATGCGCGCCACCTGCCCCGCCACCGGCGCCGGCATGCCCTCGACGCGCACTTGCACCGTCATGCCCGGCCGCAGGCGCGAAACCTCGTGCGTGCCCACCAGGCCGGCCAGCTCGAGGTGGCCGAGGTCGACGATCGTCAGCAGCGCCTGCTCGAGCGCGACCTTCTCGCCCGGCACCACGTGCCGCTTGGCGACGATGCCGCCGATCGGCGCCACCAGCGCCGCCTCGCGCAGGCTGACCTCGGTGGCATCGAGCGCCGCCATCGCGGCCTCGTACTGGGCACGCGCGCCGTCGAGCTGCGAGCGCGACGTCTGCAGCGCGATCGGCGAGATGAACGACTGTTGCGCCAGCCGTTCGTTGCTGGCGTGCGTGCGCTCGGCCTGCTCGAGCGTCGCTCGCGCGGCGGCGGCAGCGGCCTGGCGCTCGCCGCGGCGGCTGAGCAGCTCGGCCAGATCGATGCGGCCGAGCGACTGCCCCGCCTTGACCCGCGAGCCTTCGCGCACGCGCAGGTCCACCAGCGTGCCGGCGGCCTTGGCGCGAACGACCGCGGTGTCGGGCGCCACCAGCGGCCCGGAGAACTCGATCAGCCCGGGCATCGCCGCCCACTGCGGGCGCACCACCTCGCGCGCCTCGAACTCCAGCGTGACCGCGGGCTTGTCCTTGCCGCGTTGCTGCATGCCGTGGCTCACGGCCATCGCGGCGGCAATGCCGACTGCCAGCGCGACGATCACGCCGACTGTCCATGTCTTGCGAACGCGAGTCATCGTGTGCGGTGTACTTGGCGGGCGCCGGGCGGGCGCGAGTCTAGGCGACGCCGGCCGCCAGCCGGCCCCGTGCGCGACGAACGGCGTTCGCCGTGCGACGAACTGCGGCGCAGGATGACAGCCGCGCGGCGGCTTGTGAATCCCCAGCTCTCCCGGGGGCCCGCGCTGCGAGCTCAGGCCGGCATCAGGCGAGTCTGGACGGCGTGACGGCGCGAGCGCAGCAGGCACAGCACCGACAGCACCGCCGCGACGCTGGAGGCCCAGAACACCGCCGGATAGCCCCAGCGCTCGATCAGCGCCCCGCCGGCCACCCCGCCCACCACGCCGGAGGCGCCATAGCCGAGCGTGGTGTACAGCGCCTGGCCGCGGCCGCGCAGCGGGCCCGGAAAGTAGCGCGACACCAGCGTGATGCACGCGGCATGCTGCGCCGCAAAAGTGATCGCGTGGGTCATCTGCGTCAGCACCAGCACCGCCATCCACTGCCCGAAGGCGGCCATCGCGGCAAAGCGCAGCGCTGCCACCACGGCAGCCAGCAGCAGCCAGTTGTGCATCGACAGCCGCTCGAACCAGTGCCCCTGGGTCCAGAAGAAACCGATCTCGACCACCACGCCCACCGACCACAGCAGGCCGATCGCCGATTCGCTCATGCCGAACGACGCCGCGAACAGCGAGAAGAAGGCATACAGGCTCACGTGCGCCAGCACGGTGAAGAAGATGCCCCCGAAGAACCACGCCACCTCGGGCCGGCGCAGCACGGCCCAGGCCCCTGCGGGCGCTTTGTCGTGATGCGTCGGCTCGTGGCCCAGCGGCAGGTGCCACAGCGACCAGGCGAGCAGCCCCCACAGCAGCAACACCAGCCAGGGCCAGGCCGCGATGCCCAGCGCGTTGAGCAGCACGCCGAACAGCAGCGCGGCAGCCCTGTAGCCGATCGAGCCCCACACCCGCGCGCGCCCGTAGCGCCCGCCGGCGCCGCCGGCGGCGAGGTTGAGATGGTGGGCGAGCGAGGCCTCCATCAGCGGGATCACCGCGCCGTTGGCCACGAACAGCAGCGCCACGCAGGCGCTGACCGCGGCCGCGCCGAAGCGGCCGGCCAGCGCGAGCGCCAGCGCGAACACCACGCACAGCACGCCGGCCTGGCGCATCAGCCGGTCGGGCTGGCCCAGGGGCAAATGGCGGCGCAAGAAGCCCGGTGGCCCTTGATTCAAGTGCGAGCGATCGTCGGCCAGCCAGGCCCAGCCGTAGGGCGCGAACACGCGCGTCCAGCTCTGCAGCGAGGCGATCGAGCCGATCGCCAGCGCGGTCAGGCCGAGGTCGCGAAACCACAGCGGCGCGTAGAGCGCGAACGCGCCCATCGCCGCGAAATAGCAGAACCACACCCGCGCGAACGGGCGCAGCGAGATCGGGGCGGTCATGCGCTCAACCGGGCACGCGCGGCAGCCGGACTCAACGCCGCGGTGCGCCCGGCGCCGCCGCCGGAATCGGCGGCACCGCGATGCGCACATCGGCGTTCTGCGCGCGCTGGCGCAGCGCGTGGTCCATCACCACCAGCGCCAGCATCGCCTCGGCGATCGGCACCGCGCGGATGCCGACGCAGGGGTCGTGCCGGCCGAGCGTCTGCACCGTCGTCGGCTGCCCCTGGCGATCGATCGACGCGCGCGGCAGGCGGATCGAGCTGGTCGGCTTGACGGCGATCGACACCACCAGATCCTGCCCGGTGGAGATGCCGCCGAGCACGCCGCCGGCGTGGTTGGAGCGGAAGCCCTGCGGGGTCAGCTCGTCGCCGTGCTCGCTGCCCTTCTGCGTGACGACGCCGAAGCCCGAGCCGATCTCGACGCCCTTGACCGCGTTGATGCCCATCATCGCGTAGGCGATGTCGGCGTCGAGCTTGTCGTACAGCGGCTCGCCCAGGCCCGGCGGCACGCCTTGCGCGGTGACGGTGACGCGCGCGCCGCACGAGTCGCCGGCCTTGCGCAGCGCGTCCATGTGCGCCTCGAGCGTCGGCAAGATCGCGGCGTTGGGGGCGAAGAACGGATTGAGCGCGATCTGCGCCTCGTCGACGAACGCGATCTCGATCTCGCCGAGCGCGCTCATCCAGCCGACGAAGCGGGTGCCGTGCTGCTCGTGCAGCCACTTCTTGGCCACCGCTGCGGCGGCCACCGCCGGCGCCGTCAGCCGCGCCGACGCGCGGCCGCCGCCGCGCGGGTCGCGCAGGCCGTACTTGCGCCAGTAGGTGTAGTCGGCGTGGCCGGGGCGGAAGGTGTCGAGCAGGTTGGCGTAGTCGCGGCTGCGCGCATCCTCGTTGCGGATCAGCAGCGCGATCGGCGTGCCGGTGGTCACGCCCTCGTACAGCCCCGACACGATCTCGACCTTGTCGGCCTCGTTGCGCTGCGTCACGTGGCGGCTGGTGCCGGGGCGGCGGCGGTCGAGGTCGGGCTGGATGTCGGCCTCGCTCAACGGCAGGCCCGGCGGGCAGCCGTCGATCACACAGCCGATTGCCGGGCCGTGGCTCTCGCCGAAGGTGGTGACGCGAAACGTGTGGCCGAAGGTGCTGCCGGACATGGGCGCAAACAAAAGGGCCGCAGCGATCGGCTGCGGCCCTGCCATTGTCGCAGGTGCGGCCCGCTCGGCCGCCGCAGCGTCAGTTGCTCTTGGGTGCCTCGGCGCTTTCGGGCTCGACCGGCCAGTCGCGGATGTAGGCCTTGAGCATGCGGTTCTCGAAATCCTGGCTGTCGACCACCGCCTTGGCCACGTCGTAGAACGAGATCACGCCCATCAGCGTGCGCTGCTCCATCACCGGCATGTAGCGCGCGTGGCGCTGCAGCATCATGCGGCGCACTTCGTCGATCTCGGTGTCGGGCGTGCAGGTCAGCGGGGCTTCGTTCATCACCGTGCTTACCGCGGTGGCGCCGACGCTGCCGTCGTTGCCGGCGATCGCCGAGATGACCTCGCGGAACGTGAGCATGCCCACCAGTTCGCCGTGGTTCATCACCACCAGCGAGCCGATGTCGTAGCCGGCCATCGTCTTGACCGCATCGGCGAGCGGTGCCTCGGGGGGCACCGTGTAGAGCGTGCCGCCCTTGACGCGCAGGATGTCGCTGACCTTCATGGCATCTCTCCCTTGCAATGAGACCCGGCGCCTTCGTCTGCAGGGCCAACATAGCACACAATGCCTCGACGCAACAGCCCGGAGCGCCGCCCATGCGACCCCTACTTTCACCTCGCCGGATTCGCACCGCAGGGCGCCGCTGACATGCCCGGCCACAGCGACCCCGGCTTCGATACCCTGGCGCTGCACGCCGGGGCCGCGCCCGACCCGGCGACCGGCGCGCGCGCGGTGCCGATCCACTTGACCACGTCGTTCGTGTTCGACAGCAGCGCGCATGCGGCGTCGCTGTTCAACATGGAGCGCGCGGGCCATGTCTACAGCCGCATCAGCAACCCGACCAGCGCGGTGCTCGAGGAGCGCATCGCCGCGCTCGAAGGCGGCGTCGGCGCGATCGCCACCGCCAGCGGCCAGGCGGCGCTGCATCTGGCGATCGCAACCCTTGCCGGCGCCGGCTCGCACATCGTGGCCTCCACGGCGCTGTACGGCGGCAGCCACAACCTGCTGCACTACACGCTGCCGCGCTTCGGCATCGAGACCAGCTTCGTCGAGCCGCGCGACCTCGACGCCTGGCGCGCGGCGATCCGGCCGAACACCAGGCTGCTGTTCGGCGAGACGCTCGGCAACCCGGGGCTCGACGTGCTCGACATCCCCCGCGTCAGCAGCATCGCGCACGATGCCGGCGTGCCGCTGCTGGTGGACTCGACCTTCACGACACCGTGGCTGATGAAGCCGTTCGACCTCGGTGCC
>DASURM010000204.1:0-2241 GCA_036280035.1 Burkholderiaceae bacterium
GGCGTGCCGGTGAAATGCGTGTGCACCTCGATGCGCTGGCGGTCGCTCACCACCAGCAGCGGCGGGTTCTCCAGCGGCAGCGCGTACTGCGCGAGCTGGCGCAGCGCATCGTCCAGGTTGCGGCCCGGGGCTTTGTACTCCCAGGCGAAGCAGCCGCGCCGCCAGACGTCGGCAAAGCCGTTGGTGCGGCCGGCGGCGCTGCCCACCTTGGTGAGGCCGCGCTCGAAGCAATAGGCCTCAGGGTCGCCCGGCTCGGGCACGCCGAGCACGCGGCACAGGTCGATGAAGTGCGCCTGCGCGCCGGCGCGCTCGCTCAACTCGTGAGCCGGTGCGCCCTCGCGCCACTTGCGGACGAACTCCTCTGCCTGCATCGGCCGGCCGGCCTCCTTGGGACGCGAGTATCCGTGAACGCCGCGGGTGGACCGCCGGGTGGCCGCCGTGCGCGCGCGCTCGGGGTTCTGCGTAGATTCCGCGGCCGCGCCCGCTTCACGACTCCGCTGTCTCGACCCGCTTGACGCCCAGCTTGCTGCGACGAGCATCGAGCTGCCAAAGGTCATACGCGGCCTGATGGCCGAGCCAGCTCTGCGCGCTCTTGCCGAACGCGAGTTCGAGCCGCAGCGCCATCTCGGGCGACACGGCGGCGCGCGCGTTGACGATCTCCGACAGCGTCTTGCGCGTGACCTTGAGCCGGGTAGCCGCCTCGGTGATGGTCAGGCCCAGCGGCTCGAGCCACAGCTCGCGCAGCAGTTCGCCGGGATGGGGAGGGTTGTGCATGCGGGTCATGGCGGCTGCATCCTTCAGTGATAGTCCTGGTAGTCGACGACGTGCGCATCGCCTTCGGCAAAACGGAACGTGACACGCCAGTTCGCCTGCACCGTGACTGCCCAGTGGCCTTTGAGCGCGCCCTTGAGCTGATGCAGGCGCAAGCCAGGGGCGTTGACGTCTTCGACGCTACGCGCCTGGTCGAGCAGAGCCAGCAACAGTCGCAATCGCTTCGCGTGCATGGGCTGGATGCCGGCGACGCTGCCGGTGGCGAAGAATCGCTCGAGGCCCTTGTGCGCAAAGGTCTTGATGGTCACGAGTCACTGTAACCCATGTCGTTACAGTACGCAACCCCTCAGGTTACGCAACCGCATCGAGACGCCGTGCCACCGCCGCCAGCCGCTCCCTCGCTCACGCCCCGACTACCCAACCCGAACGGCCCAAGCATTCACCCCGGCAGCCGCGCACTCAACGCATCGAGAAACAGCCGCACCTTCGCGGGCGGATGGCGCTGGCTCGGCAGCAGCGCGTAGACGTGCCGCGGCGTGCACACGTAGTGCGGCAGCAGCGGCCGCAGCGTGCCGGCGCCGACCTCGCTTTCGCAATAGGTGGCGGTGACGCGCAGCACGCCCAGGCCGGCCAGCGCGGCCAGCAGCCGCACGCCGGCGTTGGCGCTGCGCAGCTTGGGCGTCACGATCGCCAGCGTGATGCTCTCGCCGGCGGGGCCGACGAAGCCCCAGGTGGTTTCGTCGGAGGTGGCCAGCAGCGGCAGTTCGGCCAGATCTTCCGGGCGCTCCAGCGGCGGGTAGCGGTCGAGCAGCGCCGGCGCGGCGAACAGCCCGGGCTGCAGCGAGAACACGCGGCGCGCGATCGTGCCGGTGTTGAGCGCCTCGCGCTCGACCATCGAGAACACGATGTCGCACGGCCGCTCGAGCGGGTTGACCACCGCATGCTCGACGTCGATCTGCACCACCAGCTCGGGGTAGCGCGCCATCATGTCGCACGCCACCGGCGCGAGGTGGTGTACGCCGAACTCGTACGGCGAGGCCAGGCGCAGCGTGCCGCGCACGGTCTCCTCGTGCGCCGCCGCCTCGCTGCGCGCATCGCGCAGTTGCGTGAACAGCGGGCCGATGCGCCGGTAGAGCCCCGCGCCGGCCTCGGTGAGCCGCACGCGCCGCGTCGTGCGCTCGAGCAGCCGGGTACGCAGCTCCTGCTCGAGCCGCATCACCGAGGCGCTCACGCTCGAGCGCGGCCGCTCCATCACGCGCGCCGCCGAGCTGAAGCCGCCGTGCTCGATGACGCGGCAGAAGACGTCGTAGTCGTCCCAGTTCATTCGGCCGGATTGTCCAGTTGGCTGGACAGTGTGTCCATTCAGCGGCGTCTTATCGGGTAGGACCGGGCTACCTAAGCTGCGGAGCTTGATTTGCCTCAACGCCAAACCCAGACGATTGGAGTAGCGAATGGCCGAAACGAACGGGA
>DASURM010000205.1:0-8921 GCA_036280035.1 Burkholderiaceae bacterium
CTTCAAGGTCGACAACACCGAGCTCTACGTCGCCGGCGGCTGGGGACCGGTGTGGCTGAAATACTCGTACGCGATCAGCGACTTCTTCGGCGCCCCCGACAGCAAGGGGGCGTACTACCTCGACGGCACGGTCACCTTCCCGCTGACCAAGGAGATCTCGCTGGTCGGTCACCTCGGCTACCAGGGCAAGCTGAAGAACGGCGCCCACCTCATCGAAATCGACGGCGCGGGGCACAGCTCGATCACCGACTGGAAGCTCGGCGCCACCTACGACCTCAGCGGCTGGCTGCTGGGCGCGAGCTACATCGACACCGACCGCAAGCTCACCGCCGGCACCGCTGCGCGCGACGGCCGCAACATCAGCGGCGACACGCTGCTGCTGTCGATCACCAAGTCGTTCTGAGTTCCGATTTCGAGGAGAAGCGTCATGAAGATGGTGACCGCGATCGTCAAGCCGTTCAAGCTCGACGAGGTGCGCGAAGCGCTCGCCGCGATCGGCGTGCAGGGCCTCACGGTGACCGAGGTCAAGGGCTTCGGTCGACAGAAGGGCCACACCGAGCTGTACCGCGGCGCCGAGTACGTGGTCGACTTCCTGCCCAAGGTGAAGATCGAGGCGGCGATCGACGACGCGATCGTCGAGCGCGTGATCGAGGCCGTCGAGGCGTCGGCGCGCACCGGCAAGATCGGCGACGGCAAGGTCTTCGTCACCGCGCTCGAGCAAGTGGTGCGCATCCGCACCGGCGAGACCGGCAAGGACGCGCTGTAAGTCGACACCCCCAACACCGAGAACAGAACGAGACCTTCCCATGAGAAAACTCATCGCTTCGGTTGCGCTCGGCCTGGCCCTGCTGGGCATGGCCGGCACGTCGTTGGCACAGTCGACCGCCGCCTCGGCACCCGCCGCGGCCGCCTCCGCAGTGGTCGCCGGCGCGGCGTCTGCGCCGGTCGTTGCAGCGCCCGCGCCGGTCGCCAACAAGGGCGACGTGGCCTGGATGATCGTGGCCACGCTGTTGGTCATCATGATGACCGTGCCCGGCCTGGCGCTGTTCTACGGCGGTCTGGTGCGCAGCAAGAACATGCTGTCGGTGCTGATGCAGGTGATGGTCACCTTCTCGCTGATCGTCGTGCTGTGGGCCATCTACGGCTACAGCCTGGCCTTCAGCGAAGGCAACGCCTTCTTCGGCGGCTTCGACAGGCTGTTCCTGAAGGGCGTGTTCAATTCCGGCGACGGAACCTTCGCGATGGGCGCCACCTTCAGCAAAGGCGTCGTCATCCCCGAGCTGCTGTTCGCGGCGTTCCAGGCCACGTTCGCCGGCATCACCTGCTGCCTGATCGTCGGCGCCTTCGCCGAGCGCATGAAGTTCTCGGCGGTGCTGCTGTTCATGGTGCTGTGGTTCACCTTCGCCTACGCGCCGATCGCGCACATGGTGTGGTACTGGATGGGCCCCGACGCGTACACCGGCAAGGAGGTGGTCGACGCGCTGAACGCCAAGGCCGGCCTCGTCTGGCAGTGGGGCGCGCTCGACTTCGCCGGCGGCACGGTGGTGCACATCAACGCCGCGGTGGCCGGCCTCGTCGGCGCGTTCATGGTCGGCAAGCGCGTCGGCTACGGCCGCGAGGCCTTCGTTCCGCACAGCCTGCCGCTGACGATGGTGGGCGCCGCGCTACTGTGGGTCGGCTGGTTCGGCTTCAATGCCGGCTCGGCGCTCGAAGCGGGCAACTCCGCGGTGCTCGCCTTCATGAACACCTTCACCGCCACCTCGGCCGCGGTGCTGGCGTGGTGCCTCGGCGAAACGCTGATGCGCGGCCAGGCCTCGATGCTCGGCGCGGCTTCCGGTGCGGTGGCGGGCCTGGTGGCGATCACGCCGGCGGCCGGCAACGTCGGCCTGATGGGCGCGCTCGTGATCGGCTTCGTCGCCGGCTTGGCCTGCCTGTGGGGTGTCAACGGCCTCAAGAAGATGCTCGGTGCCGACGACTCGCTCGACGTGTTCGGCGTGCACGGCGTTGGCGGCATCGTCGGCGCGCTGCTGACCGGCGTCTTCAACAACCAGGCGCTCGGTGGGCCCGGCCTGGTTACCGACTGGGTCACCGCGACCGTCGGCTCCAACGGCATCGGCGCCCAGCTATGGATCCAGCTGAAGGCGGTGCTGCTGACCATCGTCTGGTCCGGCGTGGTGGCGGCGGTCGCCTACAAGATCGTCGACCTGACGATCGGCCTGCGCGTCAGCGAGGAGGCCGAGCGCGAGGGCCTGGACATCACCTCGCACGGCGAGACCGCCTACAGCAAGTAGCGCCGGCGGACGAAAGGCGGGCCGCGGCGTACGCGGCCCGCTTCTTTGGGGGGTCGGCACCGCGACGGTCCGACAGTCGGGCTTCGGCGCCATCGTGCGGCCTAGAATTGCCCTGAGCTGACCCCATCTGCAGCCTCATGGTTCCGCACCTCGTCACCGCGCTCACCGGGCCGATCAACGAGCTCGAGCAGCGCGTCCTGGAGTCGATGCCGGCGATCGAGCGCTGGTTCCGGCTCGAGTGGATGGAGCACACGCCGCCGTTCTATTGCTCGGTCGATCTGCGCAATGCCGGCTTCAAGCTGGCGCCGGTGGACACCAACCTCTTCCCGGCCGGTTTCGACCACCTGACGCCCGAGATGCTGCCGCTGGCCGTGCAGGCGGCGATGGCGGCGATCGAGAAGATCTGCCCCGAGGCCAAGAACCTGCTGCTGGTGCCGGAGCACCACCGCAACACCTTCTACCTGATGAGCCTGCAGCGGCTGGTACGAATCTTCCACCAGGCCGGGTTGAACGTGCGGCTGGGTTCGCTCGACCCCGCCGTCAAGGCGCCGACCAAGCTGCCGCTGCCCAACGGGGGCGAGTTGACGCTCGAACCGCTGCTGCGCAGCCGCGGGCGCCTGGGCCTGAAGGACTTCGACCCCTGCACGATCCTGCTCAACAACGACCTCTCCGCAGGCGTGCCGCGCGTGCTGCTCAACCTGCACGAGCAGTACCTGCTGCCGCCGCTGCACGCCGGCTGGGCGGTGCGACGCAAGAGCCGGCACTTCGTCTCCTACGAGGAGGTGGCCCGCAAGTTCGCCAAGCTGCTCGGCATGGACCCGTGGCTGATCAATCCGATGCACCTGCACTGCGGCCAGGTCGACTTCGCCGCCAGCGAGGGGCTCGATTGCGTGCGCGCCAACGTCGAGACGCTGCTGGCCAAGATCCGCCGCAAGTACAAGGAGTACGGCATCAACGAGCGGCCGTTCGTCGTCGTCAAGGCCGACAACGGCACCGGCGGCATGGGCATCATGACCGTGCGCGAACTGAAGGATCTCGACGATCCGGGCCGCCGCACGCGCCAGAAGATGAGCGTCACGCGCGAAGGCACGCCGATCACCGAGGTGATCATCCAGGAAGGCGTGCCGACCTACGAACGCATGAACGACGCGGTGGCCGAGCCTGTGGTCTACATGATCGACCGCTACGTGGTCGGCGGCTTCTACCGTGTGCACGCCGAGCGCGGCGTCGACGAGAACCTGAATGCGCCGGGGTCGAGCTACGTGCCGCTGGCGTTCGCCGAAAGCCATCACTTGCCCCGCCTGGGCGAGAAACCCGGCGCCAGCGCGCCGAACCGCTTCTACATGTACGGTGTGGTCGGCCGGCTGGCGATGCTGGCGGCCAGCTACGAACTCGAGGCGACCGACCCCGAGGCCGAAGCCGACGTCTGAGCCGGCCGCCGCGGCCCGACGGTGGCCCGCGCCGCCGCCCGTGCCCCGGCGTCAATGCGGGCGGGCACAATAGCCGCTCCGCTTCGAAGGCCCGCGCCCGAAACGGGCCTCAGCGCTTGAGCAACGCCTCCGCCCCTCGCAGCCCTGGCGCCGTCGCCGCCCTGACGCTCGCGGCGCTCGGCGTCGTCTACGGCGACATCGGCACCAGCCCGCTGTACACGCTGCAGTTGATCTTCGAGGGCGGCCACGTGCCGGTCACGCCCGACAACGTGCTGGGGGTGCTGTCGCTGGTGTTCTGGACGATGACCGTCATCGTCTCGATCAAGTACGTGCTGCTGATCCTGCGCGCCGACAACCACGGCGAGGGCGGCCTGATCGCGATGCTCGCACTGGCCACCACCGCGGTGGGGGACCGGCCCGCTCTGCGCCGCGTGCTGATGGTGGTCGGGCTGTTCGGCACCGCGATCTTCTACGGCGATGGGGTCATCACGCCGGCGATCACCGTGCTCGGCGCGGTCGAGGGGCTGGGCGTCATCGCACCGGCGCTGCAGCACTGGGTGGCGCCGGTCGCGCTGGTGGTGATCGCGCTGCTGTTCGCGGTGCAGCGCTTCGGCACCGGCCACATCGGCCGCGCGTTCGGGCCGATCACGCTGGTGTGGTTCATTGCGCTGACCCTGCTCGGGCTGCCGCACATCGTCGAGCACCCCGAGGTGCTGCGCGCGCTCGATCCGCTGGTGGCGGTCGGTTTCTTCGCCGAGCACAAGGTGGTGGGGTTCGTGATGCTCGGCGCGGTGGTGCTTTGCGTCACCGGCGGCGAGGCGCTGTACGCCGACATGGGCCACTTCGGCCGGCGGCCGATCCGCATCGCCTGGTACGGCCTCGTGATGCCGTCGCTGGTCATCAACTACTTCGGCCAGGGCGCGCTGCTGCTGGTGAAGCCCGAGGCCGTGAAGAACCCGTTCTACCTGATGGCACCGCCGTGGGCGCAGGTGCCGTTGCTGATCCTGGCCACGCTGGCGGCGGTGATCGCGTCGCAGGCGCTGATCTCGGCGGCGTTCTCGATCACCAAGCAGGCGATCCAGCTCGGCCTGTTGCCGCGCATGGTGATCCGCCACACTTCGGTGCGCGACACCGGGCAGATCTACATGCCGGCGGTCAACTGGGGCCTGTTCGTGTTCATCGTGCTCGCGGTGGCGGTGTTCAAGTCGTCGGCCGCGCTCGGCTCGGCCTACGGCATCGCGGTGACGCTCGACATGACGATCACCACCGTGATGACCTTCTTCGTCGTGCGCTACGGCTGGCAATACCCGCTGGCGCTGGCGATCCTCGGCACCGGCGTGTTCTTCGCCATCGACATCAGCTTCTTCCTGTCGAACATGCTCAAGCTGTTCGCCGGCGGCTGGTTCCCGATCGTCATCGGCGTCGGCATGTTCACGATGATGCTCACCTGGAAGCAGGGCCGCAAGCTGATGAGCGATCGCCTGCACGAGGACGCCATCGATCTGAAGGGCTTCCTCGACGCGGTGTTCGTCAGCCCGCCGACGCGCGTGGCCGGCACCGCGGTGTTCCTGGCCGCCGAGCCCGGGCTGACGCCCAACGCGCTGATGCACAACCTCAAGCACAACAAGGTGCTGCACGAACACAACGTGTTCGTCAGCGTCAAGCACCACGAGGTGCCGTGGATCGGCTTCGAGGAGCGGCTGAGCGTCGAGGCGCTGGGCCACGACTGCTGGCAGGTGACGCTGAACTTCGGCTTCATGAACGACCCCGACGTGCCCGAGGCGCTCGACCTGCTGGCCCACCGCGGCATCCCGCTGCCCGAGATGGATACCAGCTACTTCCTCAGCCGCGACATCGTGATGCCCTCGTTGGGCAAGGGCATGGCGCTGTGGCGCGAGCGGCTGTTCGCCAGCATGCACCGCAACGCCGCGGGCGCCGCCGACTTCCTGAGCCTGCCGAGCAACCGCATCGTCGAGCTGGGCGCCAAGGTCGAAATCTAGGGTCGGTCGCAGCGGCGCTCGCCGGGCGCAGCCGGCCGCTCCGAGCAGGATCGCGCACTGCGGGCCGCCGAATGCGCGGCGCCATCCTGGCAATCCCTTAGGGCGGGGCGCCGTCTTCTTTGACCCAGCGCAAGGACCGGAGTGACACGCGCATCGATTCTGCGTATCGTGCATACAGTACACAGAAGCGGCCGGCGGGCCTGACGCCGGTGCCATCCGTGCGAAAGGTGAAGCGGCCGATGGATGGGGCGCCGATGCTTCCGCTGCAACGCCCGCAGGCGCTGGCCGAGCAGGTCTACCACGCGCTGCGCGACCGCCTGCGCAGCGGCGCCATCGGCGCCGGCGAGGTGCTGCAAGAGGTGCCGCTGGCGGCGCAGCTCGGGGTGTCGCGCACGCCGGTGCGCGAGGCGATGGCGCGGCTGGCCAGCGAGGGGTTGCTGGCCACCGATCGGCGCAGTTTCGCGGTGCCGGCGCTGACGCTGGCCGACGTCGACGACATCTACGAACTGCGCTTTCTGCTCGAGCCGGCGGCGATGCGCGGCATCGCGGCGCGCGCCGCCGATGCGCGCGCGCCGATCGAGGCGGCGCTGGCGGCCGCTGCATCCGCGCACCACGCCGGCGACGCGGCGGCGTTTCGCGAGGCCAACGTCGCCTACCGCCAGGCGTGGCTGAAGCTGGTGCCCAACGCGAGGCTGGTGCGGATCATCGAGCTGTACGCCGACCACATGCAGCACATCCGCACGCTCACCCTCGGCGAGGCGCGCGTGCGCACCATCGTGCTGCGAGGCCTGCAGCGCATCACCTCGGCGCTGGCGGCGGGCGACGCCGACACCGCCGAACGTGCCGTGCGCGAGCACCTGCAGCAGGCGCGGCTGGCATTCGTCGAAGCGCTGGGTCTGGGACGCAGGCCCGAAGCCGGCGGCAACGGCAGCGCGCGCCGCGCGCGCAAGCCTCGGGAGCAACGCCCATGACGATCGATGCGGTCATCCCCTACGGCGCCTACTGGAGCACGCCGTTCGCGCGCTGGCAGGGGGCGCTGGCGCACCTGCACAGCCTGGAGTTCGCCGCCCATGTAGCCAAGCGCGAGCTGGCGCGCCGCCACATCGAGCCCGCTGCGTTCGACCACGCCGTGCTCGGCCTGTCGGTGCCGCAGAAGCATTCGTTCTATGGCGTGCCGTGGCTGATGGGCCTGGTCGGCGCGCCGGCGGTCGGCGGCCCCACCGTGATGCAGGCCTGCGCCACCGGCGTGCGTAGCCTGCTGGCCGCCGCGCAGGAGGTGCGCTCGGGGATGGCGCGCACGTCGCTGGCGATCACCTGCGACCGCACCAGCAACGGCCCGCACCTCTACTACCCGAACCCGCGCGGCCCGGGCGGCACCGGCGCGTCGGAAGACTGGGTGATGGACAACTTCGGCTGCGACCCGCTGGGCGGCCACTCGATGCTGCTCACCGCCGAGAACGTCGCGCGCAAGCACGGCATCGGCACCGCGGCGCAGCACGAGCTGGTGCTGCGCCGCGAGGCGCAGTACGCCGACGCGCTGGCCGACGAGGCGGCGTTCCTGCGCCGCTTCATGACGCTGCCGTTCGAGGTGCCGGCGGCCGGCTTCAAGAAGACGGCTTCGGTGCTGCAGGCCGACGAGGGCGTCAGCCGCTCGACCCCCGAGGGGCTGGCCGCGCTCAAGCCCGTGATCGAAGGCGGCAGCGTCACCTACGGTGGGCAAACCCACCCGGCCGACGGCAACGCCGCGATCGTGGTGACCACGCGCGATCGCGCGCGCGAGCTGGCGCGCGACTCGGCCATCGGCGTGCGGCTGCTCGGCTTCGGCAGCTCGCGCGCGGCGCTGGCGCACATGCCCGAGGCGCCGGCGCCGGCGGCGCAGCGCGCGCTGGCGCAGGCGGGCCTGTCGATCGGCGAGATGGCGATCATCAAGACCCACAACCCGTTCGCCGTCAACGACCTCGTGTTCGCCCGCCTGACCGGCGTCGACGCGATGGCGATGAACCCCTTCGGCTGCTCGCTGGTGTGGGGGCATCCGCAGGCGCCGATGGGCACGCGCGCGGTGATCGAGCTGATCGAGGCGCTCGCGCTGCGCGGCGGCGGCCGCGGGCTGTTCACCGGCTGCGCGGCAGGCGACACCGCGATGGCGGTGGTGATCGAGGTCGGTGCGGCCTGAGGTGTGCCGTGGACCGTGCGTTGCCCTTCGGCCAGTGGATCCACGCCGCGGCGGCGCGCTGCGGCGGCAGGCCGGCGCTGCAGGCGGCCGACGGCACCTTCGACTACGCCGCGCTGGCGCGCCAGATCGACGCAGTGGCTGCGGCGCTGGCGGCGGCCGGTGTCGAACGCCGCGCGGTCGTCGCCTGGCTCGGCACCAACAGCGCGGCGATGGTCGCCACGCTGTTCGCCGCGGCCCGGCTGGGCGCGGTGTTCATGCCGTTGAACTGGCGCCTGGCGCCGCCCGAGCATCGCGCGCAGCTGGCCGCGGTCGGACCGCGATTGCTGGTGGTCGATGGGGAGTTCGCCCCGGCCTGCGCCGAGCAACAGGTGGCGCCGCCGAACACGGCCCGCGTGGCGCGCGGCGACGCGCCGCTCGGCTGGGTGCCCTGGAGCGAGTTCGTCGCGCGCGGCGCGGCAGTGGCCGCTGCTGCGCCGGGAGCGCTCGCCTTCGCGACCGACGGCGATGCGGCGGGTGACGAACCGGTGTTGCTGTGCTTCACCTCAGGCTCCACCGGTGCACCCAAGGGTGCGCTGCTGTCGGCGCGCGCGCTCGCCGCCAATGCCGACGCGGCGCTGCAGATGCACGACCTGAGCGCCGACGACCGCGTGTTGACCACGCTGCCGCTGTTCCACGTCGGCGGCCTGAACATCCAGACGCTGCCCGCGCTGCGCCTGGGCTGCACGGTGACGCTGCATGCGAAGTTCGACCTCGACGCGACGCTCGATGCGATCGCGCGCGAGCGCATCACGCTCACCGTGCTGGTGCCGGCGCAGCTCGAGGCGCTGCTCGCGCACCCGCGCTGGCCGGCTGCCGACCTGAGCAGCCTGCGTGTCATCGCCACCGGCTCCACCGTCGTGCTGCGCCGGCTGATCGACGCGGTGCACGCGCGCGGCGTGCCGCTGATCCAGGTGTGGGGCGCCACCGAGACCGGCCCGGTGGTGTGCTGCCAGCACGCCGACGAGGCGCGATCGCACGCCGGCTCGGC
>DASURM010000206.1:0-3696 GCA_036280035.1 Burkholderiaceae bacterium
CCGGGGCGCGCTTGGAGGGCGCCGAGCAGCGCAGCGGCCCAAGGGGCATCGCGACGCGCCCAAGCGCGGCGCGACGGCGAGCATGTCGAGCTCCGAGCATAGGCGCGACGCGTGAGCGTCGTGCCGGCCATGCGAGGGCGAGGGGCGGAGCCGCCCTTGGGCCGCGAGCAGCACAGGGGACCTCGGCCCGCAGGGCCGAGGCGCCCGTGGTAGCGCGCACCGGCCTGCCCGCCCGCAGCCTTGCTTGCCCTGCTCTGTGCATGCAGCGCGTACCGGAGCGCCGGCGCATACCCGGCCGCGGCTTTGCCTCGCTATGCCTTCGCGTGGGTTCGCGCCGCGGACTTGCCTCGCTCGGTGAGCCCGAATGCGACCTTCCACGCCACTGACCATGCCAACCCCCTCCTCCGCTCGCTCCGGCCTCTGGCTCTGGCTCGGCCTGGCGCTGCTCGTCATCGTGGCCGACCAGATCACCAAGGCGCTGATCGTCGGCAGCTTCGCGCTGCACGAGGGCGTCAGCGTGACCTCGTTCTTCAACATCGTGCGCGCGCACAACACCGGTGCGGCGTTCTCGTTTCTCGCGGGGGCGGCGGGCTGGCAGCGCTGGTTCTTCGTCGCGCTGGGGATCGCGGCGTCGGCGTTCATCGTCTGGATGCTGCGCCGGCATCCGGAGCAGACACTGTTCTGCTTCGCGGTCAGCCTGATCCTCGGCGGGGCACTCGGCAACGTGATCGACCGCCTGCTGCACGGCCACGTGGTCGATTTTCTCGACTTCCACTTCGCGTTCCTGCAGCCGTTGTTCCCGCAAGGTCACTTTCCGGCGTTCAACGTCGCCGACAGCGCGATCACCGTCGGCGCGGCGTGCTTGATCCTCGACGAGCTGCGACGGGTGCGCCGCACCTGACGCACGGAGGGCCGCGATGAAACCCTGGCTGCGCAACACCTTGATCGGCGCGGCTGCGCTGATCGTGCTGCTGGTGATCGGCGCGGCCGTGCTGGTCTCGACGTTCGATGCCAACCGCCTCAAGGCCCTGGCGATCGAGACCATGAAGAACGATTACCAGCGCACGCTGACGATCGACGGGCCGATCGAGCTGTCGCTGTTCCCGCGCATCGCGGTCAGGGTATCGAAAGTCAGGCTGTCGGAGCGCGGGCGCGCCGACCAGTTTCTCGCTATCGATGAAGCGGCGCTGGCGGTGCGCACCTGGCCGCTGCTGCGCAAGCAGTTGGTGGTCGACCGCGTCAGCGCGCGCGGCGTGCGCGCGGCGTATCTGCGCGACGCGAACGGCAGGAGCAACATCGACGATCTGATCGGGGGCTCGGCCGCCGAGGCCGGCAAACCGGCGGCATCGGCACCCTCGAGTGGCACGGCGCCGCGCTTCGACATCAGCGCGATCACGCTCGACGACGTGGCGCTGACCGTGCGCGACGCGATGATGCCGCTCGACGGCCGCATCACGGTGAAATCGCTGCACACCGGGCGACTGGCCAACCAGGGCGAGACGCCACTGTCGCTGCGCGCCTCGATCGAGCTGACCAAGCCGCAACCGCTCAGGTTCGCGATCGACGGCAGCACGACGCTCGCGCTCGACCTCGACAAACACGCCGTGCGCGTGAGCGACATGAAGCTCGACGTGCAGCTCGACGGCGCCGGCCTCAAGGGCATCGCGCTCGCCGCAACCGGCGCGGCGGGCTGGGACGGCGCGCTGCGCGTCGGGCCACTGAAGCTCGAGGTGAAGCGCGGCGAACGCGGCGCGCTGGTCTTGTCGCCGTCGTCGCTCGAGGTCAAGCAGCTGCTCTTCGACCGCGCGAGCCAGAAGCTCGACCTCGACGCGCTGAAGCTTCACGCGGCCGGTCGTCAGGGCGCCGCGCCGTTCGAGCTGTCGCTCGACTGGCCGCGGCTGGCGGTGGATGCGCAGTCGCTGAAAGGCAGCGCGCTATCGGGCAGCGCCAAGCTCGGTGACGAAACGGCACTGACCGCCACCTTCCGGTCGGGTGCACCGAGCGGCAAGTTCGACGCCTTGCGCCTGCCCGGCTTGGTGCTCGCGCTGCAAGGCCAGATGCAGCGGCGCAAGATCGACGGCACGCTGAAGGCCGACCTGCTGCTCGACGCCGGCAAGGGCGCACTGGCGATCGACGGCCTCGACCTGAAGGCCACGCTGGTCGATCCGGGGCTGCAGCCGCTGCAGCTTGCCGCGCGCGGTCACGCGCGCGCGCAGGCCAAGGCCGCGTCGTGGCAGATCGACGGCGCGCTCAACGCCAACAAGTTCGACATCGACGGCCAGGCCGCGTTCGGCGGCAAGGTGCCTACCATCGCTGCGCAGGCGCGCTTCGACAGCCTCGACCTCAACAAGTTGCTCGCGCCCGACAAGCCCGACAAGCCCGGTGCCGGCGCACCGGCCCCCGCGCCCGCCGACATCCCGGTGGCCCTCGACGCGCTCAACGCGCTCGACGGCAAGTTCAACCTCAGCGCCGGTTCGTTCGCCTTCCGGCAGTACAAGGTCTCCGACCTGAAGGCCGATGCCACCTTGAATGCCGGCGTGCTGCGCATCGCGCGCCTGACCGGCCGCGCCTGGAGCGGCGTGGTCAATCTCAGCGGCAGCGCCGATGCCACGACCAGGCGCGTGGCGCTGAAGGCCAATGCCGACGGCGTCAATGTCAACGCGCTGCTGAAAGACGTGGCCGGCAAGGATCTGCTCGAGGGCACCGGCCGCGTGGTAGCCGACGTCACCACCAGCGGCGCCACGGTCGGCGCGATGCGCCGCAGCCTCGCCGGCGCGGTGGCGCTGCGCATCACCGACGGCGCGATCAAGGGCGTTAACCTTGCGCGCAGGCTGCGCCAGGCCAAGGCCGCGCTCGGCAGGCAAGACACCTCGAGCGCCGCCGACGTTGCCGAGAAGACCGACTTCTCAGAGCTGAGCGCCAGCGCGCGCATCGTCGACGGCGTGGCGCAGAGCGACGACCTCGACGTGAAGAGCCCGTTCCTGCGCATCGGCGGCGCCGGTCGCTTCGACATCGGCCGGGGCACCATCGACTACACCGCCCGTGCCACCGTGGTCGAGTCGGCCACCGGACAAGGCGGCGCCGACCTCGCGGCGCTGAAGGGCGTCACCGTGCCGGTGCACTTGAGCGGGCCGTTCGACGCGATCACGTGGCAGATCCAGTGGTCGGGCGTCGCCGCCAAGGCGATCGAGAACCAACTCAAGCGCAAGCTCGAACAGCGGCTGGGCCTGACACCCGTGCCAGCAGGGGGCGCAGCCAGCGCCGCGCCGGGCGCGCAGCAGGCACCGCGCTCGGACAAGGACAAGCTGCGCGACGAACTGAAACGACTGCTGGGCAGGTAGCCCGCGTCAGCTTGTCGCCGGCGGCCGCCTGACCCTGCGCGCCATGCCGATCATCAGGATCGGCAACAACGCGAGCATGTTGTAGCCCGGCACCACGAACGCCAGGCCGATCGCCACGGCGGTGCAGCCCAGCGTAGCAGGCTCACCAGCGCGAGGCGCAACAGCCCCATGGCTCACGCGCGCACCGGCGCGTCGGCCTCGATCGTCTGGCCGAGCGCGTTGTCGACGACCAGCGGGGTATCGAAGTAGCGGATCACCGGGTCGCTGCCGTACTTGGCGCGCACCCCCTGGCGCCATGCCTGATCGTGCGCGCGCTCGGCGGCCTGCCGGTTCTTCCAGAGGTAGAAGGCACCGG
>DASURM010000207.1:0-3570 GCA_036280035.1 Burkholderiaceae bacterium
ACATCGAGGCCGGCCGCGAGCCCGAGATCGAGGCGCTGATCGGCTCGGTGGCCGAGCTGGCGCGGCTCACGCAGACGCCGACGCCGTGCATCGACACCGTCTACGCGCTGACGCGCCTGCTCGGCCGCGTGGTCACTGCGCGGGTCTGAGCGTCAATCCGCGCTTTCGCGAGAGAATCACAGGGTGACTTCGCCCAAGAAGCCGAGCCTCGATGGCCGTCCCGACGAAGCCGGCGGTCTGAGCTACCCCTGCGGCACCCCGCCCGAGCCCGGCCACGGCCACGAGATCCGCCCCGGCGTGCGCTGGCTGCGCATGCACCTGCCGTGGGCGCTGACGCACATCAACCTGTACGCGCTGGCCGACGACGGCGGCTGGGCGATCGTCGACACCGGCGCGCAGACGCGCGAGACGCTGGCGAGCTGGACGCGCGCACTGGCCGCCGAAGACGCGCTGGCCGGGCGGCGCATCACGCGCGTGCTGGTCACCCACATGCACCCCGACCACGCGGGCATGGCAGGCTGGCTGACGCGGCGCTTCGATGCGCGCTTGTGGATGACGCGGCTGGAGTACCTGACGTGCCGTGCGCTGGTGGCCGACACCGGCCGCGAGGCGCCCGACGACGCGATCCGCTTCTACCGGCGCGCCGGCTGGAACGACGAGGCGCTCGAGCACTACCGCGCGCGCTTCGGCAGCTTCGGCCGCGTGGTCTACGCGCTGCCCGACAGCTTTCGCCGCCTGAGCGACGGCGAGCGCATCGGCATCGGCGCGCACGAATGGCGCGTCATCGTCGGCAACGGTCACTCGCCCGAGCACGCGTGCCTGTACTGCGAGGCGCAGCAGCTGCTGATCTCGGGCGACCAGGTGCTGCCGCGCATCTCGTCGAACGTGTCGGTGTTCCCCACCGAGCCCGACGCCGACCCGCTGGCCGACTGGATCGCCTCGCTGGCCAAGCTGCGCGCGGCGGTGCCCGACGAGGTGCTGGTGCTGCCGTCGCACGGCGAGCCGTTTCACGGCCTGCACGCGCGGCTCGACCGACTGGCCAGTGGGCACGAGAAGGCCCTGGCGCGCCTGCGCCGCGCGCTGGCCGAACCCAAGCGCGCGATCGACGTCTTCGGCGCGCTGTTCGCGCGGCCGATCGAAAGCCCCGAACTGCTGGGCATGGCCACCGGCGAAAGCCTGGCGCACCTCAACCACCTGGTGGCGCGCGGCGAGGTGGTGCGCGAGCCGGGCGCCGACGGCGCCGAGCGCTACTGGCTCAAGGCCGCTCGCATGTAGCGGACGGCTGCGGCGTGCGCCGCGGCCAGCACGGCACCGCGACGCGGGCCGCCTAGGGAAGTCCCGGCGCGTCGCCGAGTGCCTGCGCAGGCATGCTGTGCGCCATCCGCAAGGGCAACGCGCCCGAGGGCGAACGTGACGGCCTTTCTGCAACTGCTGATCTCCGGCGTCTCGCTGGGCTGCATCTATGCGCTCATCGCGCTCGGCTTCGTGCTGATCTACAAGGCCACCGAGACCGTCAACTTCGCGCAGGGCGAGCTGATGATGCTCGGCGCCTTCCTCGGCCTGGCGCTGATGGAGATCGCGCAACTGCCGTTCATCGTCGCGGTCGTGCTGGCACTGGCGGCGATGGCGCTGTTCGGCGTGCTGCTCGAGCGGGTGGCGATCCGGCCGATCCTCGGGCAGCCGCAGTTCACCGTGGTGATGCTGACCATCGGCCTTGGCTTCATGGCGCGCGGCCTGATGACGATGGTGCCAAGCTACGGCTCCGACACCCACGCGCTGTCCACGCCGTACCGGGGCCAGGTGTGGAACCTCGGCGCGCTGGTGGTCAGCGTCGAGCAGGTGGTGGTGATCGTGGTCACCGTGGCGCTGTGCGTGCTGCTGTGGACGATGTTCAGCTTCAGTCGCATCGGCATCGCGATGCAGGCGGCGTCGCAGAACCAGCTCGCGGCGTACTACATGGGCATCCCGGTGCAGCGGCTCAACGGCCTGGTGTGGGGCATGTCGGCAGGCGTCGCCACGCTGGCCGGGCTGCTGCTGGCGCCGTTCACCTTCGTGCACGTCAACATGGGTTTCATCGGGCTCAAGGCGTTCCCGGCCGCGGTGGTGGGCGGCTTCGGCAGCCTGCCCGGCGCGATCGTCGGCGGCCTCGTCATCGGCGTGATCGAGGCGCTGGCGGGCTTCTACCTGCCCGAGGGCTTCAAGGACATCGCCGCCTACGTGGTGGTGCTCATCATGCTGGTGGTCAAACCCAACGGCTTGTTCGGTGGGTCGACTAGAAAAAAAGTCTGATGCGCTTCCTCTTCAAGACCGACTACGACCAGGACATCCGGCTGGTCAAGCACGGCGGCCAGGCGTTCTGGTACGGGCTGCTGATGGTGGGGCTGCTGCTCGCGCCGTGGGGCGTCGGCGACTACTGGCTGACGCAGCTCGCGTTCATCCTGATCTATTCGATCGCCGGGCTCGGGCTGATGGTGCTCGCCGGCTTCACCGGCCTGGCGTCGCTCGGCCACGCGGCGTTCCTCGGCGTCGGCGCGTACACGCAGGCCTATCTGCTGGGCCACGGCTGGCCGTTCGTGCTCTCGCTGCCGGCCGCCGCGCTGTTGTCGGCGGCGGTGGGCGTGGTGGTGGGGCTGCCGGCGCTGCGCGTCAAGGGCATCTACCTGGCGATCGCCACGCTCGCCTTCGGCTTCATCGTCGAGGAGGTGCTGGCGCGCTGGGAGAGCGTGACCGGCGGCAGCTCCGGGCGCAACGTGCCCGGGGTGTCGCTGTTCGGCTGGCAGATCGGCTCGGGCGCCGGCTTCTACTACGTGTGCCTCGTGCTGTGCGTGCTGGCGACACTCGGTGTGCTGAACCTGCTGCGCTCGGGCACCGGCCGCGCGTTCATCGCAATCCGCGATTCGGAGATCTCGGCGCAGAGCATGGGCATCGCGCTGGCGCGCACCAAGACGCTGGCGTTCGCGATCTCGGCAGCGCTCACCGGCGTGGCCGGCGCGCTGTACGCGCACAAGCTGGCGTTCATCGCGCCCGATCAGTTCAGCGTGCTGCAGTCGATCGAACTGCTGCTGATCGTGGTGGTGGGCGGGCTGGGCTCGGTCCACGGCGCGTTCCTGGGTGCGATCTTCCTGATCGCGCTGCCACAGGCGATCGCGATCGCCAAGGACTGGCTGCCACCGGCGATCGGCCAGGCCAGCGGCCTGCAGGCGCTGATCTACGGCGCCGTGCTGGTGGGCATCGTGTTGTTCGAGCCGATGGGGTTGTACGGTCGCTGGCTGAAGATCCGCACCTACCTGCAACTGTTCCCGTTCTATCGGCGCGGGATGTTCAAGCGGCAGAAGTCGTTCACGAAGTCGGAGCAGGTGCGGTGAGGTTGCATGCGGACGTCGAGCAGGCAAGGCTGCGGGTGGGCAGGCTCGTGCGCGCTACCGCCGGCGCCTCGGCCCTCCGGGCCGAGGTCCCCTGTGCTGCTCGCGCGCTGAGGGCGGCTCCGCCCCTCGCCCTCGCGCGGGCGCGACGCTGCTGGCGCAGCGCCGCTGCGCTCGGAGCTCGACATGCTCGCCGTCGCGCCGCGCT
>DASURM010000208.1:0-18139 GCA_036280035.1 Burkholderiaceae bacterium
CCGGCCTCGGCTACGAGCCGATCGGCTTCACCTCGAGCGTCGCCGCGCTGCAGAGCTTTCGCGATTCGCCGGGGCGGTTCGACCTGGTGCTGTCCGACGAGGCGATGCCCGAGATGACCGGCTCGGAGCTGGCGCAGTCGATCCGCGCGATCCGCGGCGACATCCCCATCGTGCTGATGAGCGGCTACGTCACGCCGGCGCTGACACAGCGCGCGCGCGACGCCGGCGTCGCCGACGTGCTGGCCAAGCCGCTGGTGGCGCACGACATCGCGCGCAGCCTGGCCGACGCGATCCAAGGGCAGGGCTGAGCGGCGCTGCGCTCGCCGGTGGCCCCGGGCCAACGGCGATCGCGCGGGCCATTGCCCGCGCTGCGCGCACCTGCCGGGGCTGCAGGCGAAACCGCATCGCGGCTGCGCTGCACCTGAAATCGCGCGCGGCGCGCGGCGTCACGCGGCGGCAACGCGGCGGCCCGAGTCTGTCGTCACGTTCCGCTCTGCCGGGGCGACTCGAGGAGTCGTTCGATGAATGCATCGCTCAGTCATGCCTTGCTGCGCCTGCGCAAGGGTGAAGTGCGCCGCCTGACCGGCGGCCGTGGCCGCGGCATTGCGGTGTTCGAGGGTCTGGTCTGGGTCACCATCGACGGCGACCCGCGCGACACGATCGTCGCGGCCGGCGAGAGCCACGACTTCGACCGCGACGGCGCCGTGGTGGTGCAGGCCTTCGCACCGTCGGCGCTGCTGCCGTACGGCGATTCGCACAGCTCGGCTCGATCACCCTGGAAGGCGGCAGGCCATGACGCGCGTGCTTGACGCGGCAGCGGACCTGCTGCCCGCGGTCTGGGTCGGCGCGGACAGGCGCCTGGCCGTGTTGCGCGCGCTCGAGTCCGACGACGACGGGTTGATCGACGAATTCGTTCGCGAACTTTCGCCGGCGTCGCGCCACGACCGCTTCCACGTCGGCGTGACCGCACTGCCAGCGCCCTGGCTGCATGCGCTGACGCGCGTCGATCCGGCGCACGAGTTCGCGCTGCTGGCGCTGGCCAGCGCCGGCGGCCGCGCCGTCTGCATCGCCGAGGCGCGCTACGCGCTCGATCCCGGGCGCGACGACGCGCGCGAGTTCGCGCTCGTCGTGGCCGACGGTTGGCACGGACAGGGCCTGGGGGCCGAACTGCTGCGCCGGCTGGTCGCACACGCTCGCGGCCGCGGCATCGAGCGCCTGTACGGCGACGTGCTGCGCACCAACGACGCGATGGTCCGGCTGGCGACGCGTGCGGGCTTTCGCGTCGCCACGCATCCCGAAGACCGCCGGCTGCTTCGCGTGACTCGCGGGCTCGAGCCGGCGGAGGCGTCGGTCGCCGCGGTTGCGATGGCCGGCGCCGCGCGACACGGCGTGGCCGCAGCCCGGCTGCCGGGTTAGATCGAGAAGCCGCTGCGTTTCAAACGCAATCGGCTCGCGGGTGGCCTGAAACCACCCGGCAACCGGCCCGATTTCGAATCGGCTGGCCGGATGGAGATGGCCATGGAGCACCGAATGACCCGTTCGCAGCCGCCGATTGGGCGCGGGGAGGGGTTTCGTGCAGCGCGGTCGGCCGCTACGATCGCGGCTTCTCTGCCAAAACGGCGACATGACATGCAAGACGAGTCTCCCATGCTGACGCCTCACGTGCTGGTGGTCGACGACGATCCGTCGATCCGCCAGCTGGTGTGCGACTACCTGGCCGAGAACGAACTGCGCAGCACCGCGGTGGCCAGCGGCAAGGAGTTCGACGACGTGATGGCGAGCGAGACGATCGACCTGGTCGTGCTCGACCTGCGGCTGCCCGGCGAGGACGGCATGCAGATCGCGCGGCGCCTGCGCGAGACGTCGACCGTGCCGATCCTGATGCTGACCGGCCGCGCCGAAGAGGCCGATCGCGTGATGGGCCTCGAGCTGGGCGCCGACGATTACCTGACCAAGCCGTTCTCCACCCGCGAGTTGCTGGCGCGCATCCGTGCGCTGCTGCGGCGTGCGCGCGCGCAGGCCAGCGTCGCCGACGCGATCGCCCGCGTGCGCGCCTACCGCTTCGGCAACTGGGAGCTCAACATCGGTCTGCGCAAGCTGAAGGCGGCCGACGGGCGCGCGGTGGGGCTTACCAACGGCGAGTTCAGCCTGCTCGCCGCGTTCGTCGCGTCGCCGCAGCGGGTGCTGTCGCGCGACCAACTGCTCGACCTTTCGAGACTGCACAACTCCGAGGTCTACGAGCGCTCGATCGACGTGCAGATCCTGCGCCTGCGGCGCAAGATCGAGCCCGATCCGGCGCAGCCGAGCTTCATCAAGACCGAACGCGGCGCCGGGTACGTGTTCGACGCGGTCGTCGAGGCGGTTCGCTGAGGGCTGCCTGCCGCTTTCGATCGCATCACTGCCTGAGCGCGGTGACCTCGATCTCGATGCGAATGCGCGGGTCGAGCAGGCTGGCGGAGATCATCATCGCGGCGGGGCGCACCTCGCCGAAGTACTTGCGCAGCACAGGCCAGCACTTGGCGAACTCGCTGCCGTCGGGAACGACGTAGGTCACGCGGACCACGTCGCGCAGGCTGGAGCCGGCCTGCGCGAGCGCCGACTCGATGTTCTTCAAGCACTGTTCGGCCTGCGCCTCGATCCCTTCGGCGATCGTCATGGTCGCGTAGTCGAAACCCGTGGTGCCGGAGACGAAGATCCAGTCGCCTTGCGCCACCGCCCGGGAATAGCCGATTTGGTTCTCGAAGGTCGAACCGGAGCTGATGAGTCTGCGTTCCATGGTTTGCGCCGTGTGACGGTCGTCGTGCCGCCCATTCTGACCGCAGGCCGATCGGGCGCGGCGCAGCCGCGCGGTTTCAGCCGTAGTTGGCGCATTGACATCGCGCAATGCGCGCGCAAGACGCGGCGTGTGCAATGACCTCCAGCCGAGCCCCGGAGGTCACGATGAACGAAACCGGTGTCGAAAATCGCGCGGCATTCGAGCTGCGCTTCCAGTCGCTCTTTCATGCGGGCCGCGCGCTGGCGTTTCCGTGCGACGCGCGCGGCGACGTCGACCTCGGCGCGCTGAGCGTGCGGGCGCGCGAGAACTTCCGCCGCGCCCGGTCGGCCACCGGCCTCGACTATGCGATGCCCGTCGTCGAAGCGCGCGCGCTGTCTTGACGCCGGCGCTTCACTCCTCTTGCCATCGCTTCCCGGAAAGCGACCTCGCCGAAGCCGGCGTCAGGCGACCTCCCGGGTCGGGCGGGTGTAGACGGGCCGTCCGGCCACGTAGGTGGCCAGCACCGCACGGTCGTCGCCCATCGTCATCTGGACGAACAGCGCCTCGTCGAGGTCTCTGCAGGTGCGCATGCGGTACTCGATGATCGGCGTCGACTTGACATCGAGCACCACCAGGTCGGCCTCCATCCCCGGCGCGATGCTGCCGATCTTGTCTTGCAGGTACAGCGCCTGCGCGCTGCCGCGCGTCGCCAGGTAGAACGCGTGGCCGGCCGACAGCGGGTTGCCGTTGAGCTGCGCCGCCTTGTAGGCTTCGTTGAGCGTCTGCAGCATCGAGAACGACGTGCCGGCGCCGAGGTCGGTGGCGAGCCCGACGCGCACCGGCCGCCTCGGATCCTTGGCGTTCTTCAGGTCGAAGTGCCCGCTGCCGAGGAACATGTTCGAGGTCGGGCAGTGCGCGATCGCCGTGCCGCTGTCGTGGCACCGCTGCAGCTCGTCTTCGGTGAGCCAGATGCCGTGGCCGTAGATCGCGCGCGGCCCGAGCTGCCCGTAGTGATCGTAGGTGTCGAGATAGCCCTTGCGCTCGGGGTACAGCTCCTTGGCCCAGGCGACCTCGCCGCGGTTCTCCGACACGTGCGACTGCAGATAGGTGCCCGGATGCTCGTGCCACAGCGCGCCGGCCATCGCCATCTGCTCGGGCGTGCTGGTCGGTGCGAAGCGCGTGGTCACGCCATAGAGCTGGCGGCCCTTGCCGTGCCACTTCGCGATCAGCGCCTTCGATTCGTCGTAGCCCCTGCGCGGCGTGTCGCTCAGCGCGCCGGGCGCATGGCGGTCCATCATGACCTTGCCCGCGATCATGCGCAGGCCGAGCGCCTGCGACGCCTCGAAGAACGCGTCGACCGATTGCGGATGCACCGTGCAGTACACCGCCGCGGTGGTCGTGCCTGCGCGCAGGCACTCCTGCAGGAACACTCGGGCGACGTCGCGCGCGTGAGCCTTGTCGGCGAACTGCTGCTCGGCGACGAACGTGTACCTGTTCAGCCAGTCGATCAGCTGCTCGCCGTACGCACCGATGATCTGGATCTGCGGGTAGTGCACGTGGCAGTCGATGAAACCGGCCATCGTCAGCGTGTCGCGCCCGAGTTGCTCGACGGGGGTGCCCTGGGGCAGCTTCGGTCGCACCTCGGCGGCCGGGCCGAAGTGGGTGATCTTGCCGCCGGCCATCGCGACGATCGCGTCGGATTCGTAGCGCCTCGTGCGCCCGAGCCCCTCGACGAACGCATCGCCCGTGTAGGTGAGCACCGGCCCGCGGATCGCGGTGGTCTTGCCGCTTGCGCCGGCGTTCAGACCCTACTCCTTGAACCACGTCATCTGCGTCGTCGTGGCCAGCAGGCGGCCATCGCCCGACCACAACTGCGCGAGCTGATCGCCGAAGTTGCGCGCGAACGTGTGCGCGTCGACGGTGCACAGCACCGGCGCGTCGCCGTGCGCGGCAAGCCCTTCGGCGCTGGCGTGGTAGTGCACCGTCATCGACACCGTGCCTGCGGGCACCGTGTTGCCGCGCACGTGGAAGGCGCGCACGAAGAACACATCGGCCAGCGCGGTGAGTGACAGGAAGTCGAGAGCGCGCCGCGGCTTGTCGGCCACCCACAGCGTGGAGCGTGCGCCGTGCGGCGTGTCGTAGGGCAAGGCCCGCCACTGCCACGCGCCGCTGACGAAGCGAAACTCGTAGCGCTGCAGCCACTGCGGGCTGCCTTCGGTGTCCATCGCAGGCACCATCTCGGGCGGCGGCACCGCCGGCGGTCTGGCCGGCTGGTGCGCCCAGGTGCGGCGGCGCAGCGCGAGCACCGCGCTCGCCGTGGTGACGATGGCGTCGCCTTGCTGCATCTCGACGTTGACGTGGCGCACCGATTTGCCGGCGCTCACCGTGCGCACGTCGATCGTGAAGCCGCCGCGTGCCAGCGCCGCGCAGTAGTTGACGGTGAACGCCACCGGCTCGATGCCCTCGGGCTGATCGGCCAGCGCCGCGCGCATCAGCACGGCCGCGGTGGTACCGCCGAACGGGCCGACCATGTTCCAGTACGGCGGCGGCACGGTGCCGGCGTGGCGGCCGTCGGCCTGGCGGGTCAGCGCGAGCGCGGCGTCGAAGGGATGCGGGTCCATGGCGGGGCAAAGCGGGTTGATCGTGAAGCGATTGTCGCCGCGCCACCGTGCGCTGCCTCGTTCGGGGGGCGGCGACGCGATCGCGGCTTTTGGCAGAATGGCCGCGTGAACACCGCAGCCGTGACCCTGCGCCTGGCCGATGTCGGCGATGCCGACACGATCGCGCAGATGTCGCGCGACCTGATCGAATCGGGCCTCGGCTGGCGCTATCGCACCGACCGCGTGCGGCGCCTGATCGTGCGGCGCGATACCTCGGTGATCGTCGCCTGCGGTCGCCACGGCACCGTGGGCTTCGCGGTGATGCAGTTCGACGACGAGCATGCCCACCTCACGCTGCTGGCGGTGCGGCCGTCGCACCAGCGCCAGGGCGTGGCGCGCCAGATGATGCAGTGGCTGCTGCAATCGGCGCGCGTGGCCGGCGTGGTGTCGGTGCACCTGGAACTGCGCGCCAGCAACCGCGCGGCGCTGCACTTCTACCGTGCGCTCGGCTTCGTGCAGACGCTGGTGCTCGCCGGCTACTACGAGCAGCGCGAATCGGCGATCCGCATGATGTGCCTGCTGCGCGCGCCCGACCAGACCGCGCCGCCGGACGACTGGCTGCGCAGGGTGCGCCGGCGCTGAGGCGCGGCCGTCTGCCGCGGCCGTCTGCCGCGCCCGTGATCTGCATCAAGGAAGGCGGGGCGACCGGGCCGTTATTCTGGTATCGAGATACCAGATTGGAGAGCGGGCCTCATGAACGGACAACGCCAGGTCAGCCGCCTGCTCGAGGACGAGCACCGCGCCAACCTCGACCTGCTGGGGCGGCTCGAGCAGCGCACGCCGCGCTGGCCTCGCGCCACCGAGCAGGCCGACAGCGAGTTGCGCACCATGCTCGGCCACCTGGTGCGCAACCTGCAGCACGACACCGGCCGGCACTTCGACTTCGAGGAGGCCGAGCTGTTCACCCGCATGGCCGATTCGGGCGACGGCGACATGGCGGTGCTGCTGCGCGAGGAGCACGAGGCGATCCGCGAGCTGGCGGCCGAGCTGCTGCCGCTGGCCGAAGCGGCGGTGGGCGGCACGCTCGACGCGCCGGGCTGGCAGAACCTGAAGCGCGCCACGCTCGAGATGGTCGAGCGCCAGGTGGCGCACATCCAGAAGGAGGGCATGGCGCTGCTGCCGCTGCTCGACGACCTGCTCGACGACGAGACCGACCAGCAACTGGCCTTCGCCTACGCCAGCGACTGAGTCGCCTGTGTCACCCCGGGAGAAGACTGCCATGGAAACCGCCACCGTCGCGCCGCTCGTGATCCGGGGGCTCGGCGCCGCCGACCTCGACGCCGTCGTCGCCATCGATGCCGCGCAGCAGGGCCGCTCGCGGCGCGTCTACGCCGAGCGGCGCCTGCAGGCCGCGTTGCGCGAGCCGACGCTGCATGCGCAGCTGGCCGCGGTCGACGACCAGGGCCTTGCCGGCTTCATGCTCGGCCGCGGGCTCGAAGGCGAATTCGGCCGCAGCGACACCGGTCTGCGCCTGGAGTTGCTCGGCGCGCGCGCCGACGTGCGCGGGCGCGGCGCGGGCCGCCAGTTGTTCGAGGCGCTGCTCGCCTGGGCGCGGCGCCATGGCGTGCGCGCGGTGCACACCGCGGCATCGTGGCGCGACACCCGCCTGCTGCACTGGATGGCCGAGATGGGCTTCGAGCTGGCGCCGGTCACGATCGTCGATCGCGCGGTCGGCAGCGCGGCCGAAGGCCAGGGTGTGCTGCCCGATCGCCAGGCGGTGGCGATCGAGCCCGGCCACGGCCCGGGCCGCGAAATCGACTTCGGCTCGCGCGAGAGCAACGATTTCGAGCGCCAGGGGCGCGGCCGCGCCGACGTGCGCGCGATGCAGCCGGGCGACCTCGCCGAGATCGCGCGCATCGACCGCGCGATCACAGGGCGCGAACGCAGCGGGTACATCGGCCGGCGCCTGATGGAGACGATGAGCGACTCGGCGATCCGCGTGTCGCTGACCGCGCGGCTCGACGGCGCGATCGTCGGGTTTCTGATGGCGCGCGCCGACTGGGGCGACTTCGGTCGCACCGAACCGGTGGCGGTGATCGACACGCTCGGCGTCGAGCCCGAGTACGGGCGGCACGGCGTCGGCCGCGCGATGCTGCTGCAGTTGTTCGCCAACCTCGAGGCGCTGCGCGTCGAGCGGGTGGAGACGCTGATCTCGTTCCACGACCGGCGCACCGCGGGCTTCTTCACCGGCAACGGCTTCGAGCCGTCGCAGCGGCTGGCGTTCGTGCGGCGGCTGCAGTAGGGCCTGTTCACACTGCGGACACTGGCCGCGGTGGCGAGATCTCGCTCTAGACTGCATACATGACGACGATGCCCGACGATTCCGAGGTACGCGACGCACTGCGCCAGGTGATCGACCCCGAGGCGGGGATGAACATCGTCGATCTCGGGCTGATCTACGGCGTCGAGGTCGGCGACAAGCTGGTGCACATCGACCTCACGATGACCAGCGCCGCCTGTCCGATGGCCGACATGATCATCGCCGACGCCAGCGCGGCGGTCGGCAGCGTCGTGCCGGTCGGCACGCAGATCGACATCGCGCTGGTGTGGGAGCCGCCGTGGACGCCCGAGTTGATGAGCGATCTGGCGCGCGAGCACTTCGGATGGGCGCCGCGGTAGCCTCGCCCGCAGCCCGCGCCTCTCCCGAGCGCCGCCCCGCGTGGTGGCGCGTGCCGTTCCTGGTGGTGGGCTTCGTGGCGCTGTTCGTCGGCATCGGCGCCGGGCTGGCGCGCCTGGGCTATGCGATGCCGGGGCCGATCGCCGCGATGGCGGGGCTGCACGGCCCGCTGATGGTCTGCGGCTTCTTCGGCGTCGTGATCGCGCTCGAGCGCGCGGTGGCGATCGGCCGCGCGTGGGCGTACGCCGCGCCCGCGCTCGCCGGCCTGGGCACCGTGTTCGTGCTCGCCGGCGAGACCTCGCTCGCGGCCTGGCTCTATTGCGGTGGCGCTGTGGTGCTGCTGGCCGCGTCGCTCGACGTGTTGCGGCGCCAGCGCGCGCTGTTCATCGTCACGCTCGCGCTGGCCGCGGCGTGCCTGGCCGTGGGCGTGGCCGCCTGGGCCGCGGGGGCTTCGGTGCACGCGGTGGTGCCGTGGTGGCTGGCGTTCCTGATCGTGACCATCGCCGGCGAGCGGCTCGAGCTGTCGCGCTTCATGCCGCCGTCGCCACGCGCACAGCGCGTGTTCGGCCTCGTGCTCGCGCTGATCGTGCTGTCGATGCTGGCGGCGGCGCGCTGGGACTGGGGCATTCGCGGCTTCGGCCTCGGCCTGCTGGCTCTGGCGCTGTGGCTGTTCAGGCACGACGTGGCGCGCCGCACGGTGCGCCAGCGCGGGCTGACGCGCTTCATCGCGGTGTGCCTGCTGTCGGGCTACGTGTGGCTGGCCGTCGCCGGCGCGGTGATGGTCGCCGCCGGCGCGCTGCAACCCGGCGCGCCGGCGTACGATGCCGCGCTGCACGCGGTGCTGCTCGGCTTCGTGTTCGCGATGGTGTTCGGCCACGCGCCGATCATCTTTCCGGCGGTGCTGCGGGTGTCGGTGCCGTATCACCGGGCGTTCTACCTGCCGCTTGTGCTGCTGCACCTGGGGCTGCTGCTGCGGCTGGCCGGCGACGCCGGCGCGGGCTTCGCGTTCACGCGCAGCGGCGGCCTGCTGGCCGCGGTGGCGCTGCTCGCCTTCGTGGTCGGCACCGCGAGCGCGGTGGTGCGCGGCCGGCTGACCGCGAAGGCCTGAGGTTCAGCCCGCTTCGTGCACCGGCTGCTTGGCAGCGTTGGGCCCGTGCCCCGACCAGCGCTGGAACAGGTTGTGCTCGATGCCGAACTGGTCGAGCGTCTTGCCGATCGTCTGGTGCACGAGGTCCATGATGGTCTGCGGCCGGTGATAGAACGCCGGCATCGGCGGCAGCAGCACCGCGCCGCAGTCGGCGGCGCGCGTCATCAGCTCGAGGTGGCCCTTGTGCAGCGGCGTCTCGCGCACCACCAGCACCAGCTTGCGGCCCTCCTTGAGCTGCACGTCGGCGGCACGCACCACGAGGTTGTAGGTGAACGAGTTGGCGATCGCCGACAGCGTCTTCACCGTGCACGGGGCGACGATCATGCCGCGCGTGCGAAACGACCCGCTGGCCACCGCGGCGCCGACGTCCTTGTTGTTGTAGACCACCGCGGCCAGCGAGCGCACGTCGTCGAGCGAATACTCGGTCTCGATCGCCAGGTTCATGCCGGCCGCTTCGCTCAAGATGAGGTGCGCGGGCTGGCCCAGGTTCTTCAGCACGCGCAGCAGCTCGACGCCGTAGATCACGCCGGTGGCGCCGGTGATGGCAACGATCAGGGGCAGGTTCGACGGCGGTGCGTCGGCCACGCGCGGCGTGATGGGGTCGGCGGGCTGGCGCCCGGGTAGTCCGCTCATCGTCGGTCCTCTCGTTGTTGATCGTCGGGGTGTCGCGTCGTCGGCGCCACGTCCGTCGGCCGCACGCCTCGCGTCCTATGGCTTGGCGAGGCCCGCCTTCTTGATCATCTCCTCCACGATGCGCTGCTCGTTGTGGATCTCGGCGCGCAGGTTATCGGGCGACTGGTAGTCCTGCACGACGCCGAGCACCGCCAGCCGCGCGGCGATCGTCGGGTCGGTCGCCACCGTCTCGATCGCTGGCACCAGCGTCTTCGGCACCTCGCCCGGCACGCCGGATGGCGCGAAGAACGCCAGCCAAACGCCGAGCAGGTTCCGCGTGTAGCCGAGCTCGGCCATCGTCGGGATCGCCGGAAACTCGGGCGATTTCGTCGACGTTACGATGGCGCGCAGCACGCCGCTCTTCAGGTGCGGCGCCAGCAGCCCGAGCGCGACCGCGACGCCTTCGATGTGGCCGCCCTGCAGCGCGGTGAGCGATGGCGCGGCGCCCTTGAACGGCACCATCGCCACCGCGGCGCCGGTCTGCGCAGCAACGATACGCACCGTGAAGTCGCCGATCGAGCCGATGCCGGCGGTGCCGACGTTGACCGGGTTTCGCTTGGCGTACGCGGCCATCTCGCCGAGTGTCTTGTAGGATGCATCGCCGCGCACCGCGATCACCATTGGCGTGCGCGTCGTCAGCCCGAGCGGCGTGAAGTCAGTCAGCGGGTCGAAGCTCGCAGCCTGCGGGTTCAGGATACGGTTCGACGTCAGCGTCGCGTTGATCGTGAACAGCAGCGTGTAGCCGTCCTTGGCCGCCTTGGCGACGCTGTTGGCGCCAATCAGCCCGCCGGCGCCGGGCATGTTGAAGACGACCACCGGCACCTTCAGCAGCTTCGTCAGCTCCTCGGCCATGATGCGCGCGGCGATGTCGGTGGCGTCGCCGGCGGCCACCGGGATCACCAGGTTGATCGGCCTGTCGGGATAGTCGGCGCGCGCGCCGCCGGCCAGGCACAGCGCGAGCGCGAGGCTGCAAAGTCGTCCAATGAGGCCGATGCGCATGGGAGGGCTCCTTGCTCGAGCGACTCGACTCGAAGGGTTTGTTCTTGCCGAGCCTTACCGGCCCAGCAACTGCGAACCGAAGAACTGCTTCGGCAGGTTGCGAACGATCTCCTGCGAGGCGTCGGCAGCGAAGTCCTCGATGCGCAGCTGCGGGTTGATCGGCCGGATGCGCTCGAAGTCGGCGCGGGCCTTGGCGTCCCCGGGCGGCGGCGCAGTGGCGTCGATCAGCATCTTCGAGCCGAAGCGCTGCCACAGCCCGGTGCCTGGCACGCCGAGTTCCTTCAGGCTGGCGTCCATCGCGTGGTTGTGCGTGCCGGGGATGATGACGACGTCCTTGTCGGGGTCGACGCGCGTGCTCAGCGCCCACAGCAACTCATTCGGGTTGAAGATGTCGACGTCGGCATCGACTGCGATCGCAATCTTCGGGTGCTGGTACTCCGACGACAGCGCCGCCAGCAGCAAGTTTTTGCCTTCGCCGTAGGCGCGCGGCGTCATCTGCACGACGATGCCGAAGACACCGGGCAGGATCATCACGTTGTGCAGGTTCGGCCCGCCGCCGACGTCCTTCAAGCGGCGGAAGATCGTCGCGCTCATCGGCAGCTTGTGATAGACGCAGCCCTCCATCTCGGAGCCGTTCTGCAGGTTCTTGAAGATCGCGTCGTGCCGGCGTGTCATGCAGGTGTATTCGACGATCGGGTTCTTGCCGGTGCCGGTGGCGTAGTAGTCCTGGAACTCGGAAAACGGGCCCTCGTCCTCGCGCACGTGCGGCGGGATGTGCCCTTCGAGCACCAACTCCGCGTTGGCCGGCACCTCGAGGTCGACCGTCTCGCACTTGACCAGCGGCACGGCCTCGCCGAGGTAGCCGCCGGCGATCTCGAACTCGTCGAGGCCGTAGGCGGCGGTCGTCGCCGCGGCCATGTAGTACAGCGGGTGGTGGCCGATGAAGATCGCCACCGGCATCGGCTCGTTGCGCGCCTGGTACTTCTGGTAGTTCTTCCAGGTGTGGCGCGGCACCAGCAGGATGCCCGACTTGCTCCGCCCCTTGATCTGCAGCCGATGGAAGCTGACGTTGCGCTGGCCGCTATCGGGGTCCTTCGTGACGACCAGGCCCGAGCCGATCACCGGCCCGCCGTCGAGCCGGCCGGCGACGTGCACCGGCAACTGCGTCAGGTCGAAGTCGCCGCGCGCGAGCTTGACTTCCTTGATCGGGCCATCGCCGACGATCGTCGGCTTGACCAGCTGCCCCATCCGCGCGGCGATCAGCGGCACGACTTCCTCCTGCCTGGCGCCGAATGCGAGCGCCGCGTGGCGGAAGTTGGCAGGACCCTGGCCGAGCGAGCGCCAGCCGTGCGCGAGGTTCTCGAACAGCAGCGCCTTCTCGCGCGACTGGTACAGCAGCGAACCCATCTGCGTCAGCGGGTCGACGCGCTTGTTGATGCGGATCAGCTCGCCGGCCGAGTCGAGCTCGGCGATCCAGCTGCGCATGTCCTTGTGGCGGGAGCCGGGCCCCCAGTCGGTTGTCATGCTGGGTCGTTCCTAACGTCGGTCTGCAGTGCGCGTTCTGTTTGACAGAACGCCGATCTGAAATTACGCTGTCGATCCTATCCTCCGCACTCGGGCAAGTCAAGGCGCTCGCTGCGACCCCGGGGCAAATCACGATGACCGACCAAACCCAAGTCAATTCCGGGGCCGGCGTCGCCGCACTCGAGCGCGGCTTGACGCTGCTGGCCGCGTTCGGCGCCGGCTCGGGCACCCTGTCGCTGGCCGAGCTGGCGCAGGCCACCGGCTATTACAAGAGCACCATCCTGCGACTCGTCGCCTCGCTGCTGCGGCTGGGCTTCTTGCAGCGCCTCGACGACGGTCGCTACCGGCTCGGGCCGGCGCTGTTCAAGCTCGGCCGCCGCTACCAGCAGTCGTTCAGGCTCGGCGACGTCGTGACGCCAGTGCTGCGCGAACTGGTCGAACGCAGCGGCGAGTCGGCGTCGTTCTACGTCCGCGCAGGCAACTACGACACCTGTCTGTACCGCGTCGAGTCGCCGCGGCCGATCCGCGACGCCGGCATCGCCGAGGGCGACAGCTTCGCGATCGACGACAGCGCGGGCTCGCGCGTGCTGTCGGCGTTTCTCGGTGCGCCGGGGGCGCCGTATGACGCGCTGCGTCGGCAGGTCGTCGCGGTGGCGCGGCAGAGCACGCGCATGCTCGGCGCCAGCGCAGTGATCTGCCCGGTGTTCGGGGTCGACCAGCAACTGGCCGGCACGCTGGTGCTGTCCGGGCCCGAGGCACGCTTCACCGCGCCGGCGATCGCGGCGATGAAGAAGCTGATAGTCGCGCAGGCGGCGGCACTGACGCGCGCGCTCGGCGGCAACGCCGCGGTGCTCGAGGGTGACGCGCTGGCGATGGGCTGAGCGCGGCGCGATGCGCCTGGACACCTCGGCCAGCGCGCGCACTTCGTCGAGTGAGACGTCGGTCTCGATGGCCAGGTTCATGCCGGCCGCTTCGCTCAAGATGAGGTGCGCGGGCTGGCCCAGGTTCTTCAGCACGCGCAGCAGCTCGACGCCGTAGATCACGCCGGTGGCGCCGGTGATGGCAACGATCAGGGGATGGCTCATGGGTTCAGGCGGCCAGGCTCTGGCGCGCGTCGGAGGATTCGAGCACCGGGAAGCCCGCGGCCTCGAGCGCCGACACCACGTCGCCCACCGCGGCGGCATGGAAGCGGATGACGACCTTCTTGTCGCCGGCGCCGTACTCGGGCCCGTCGCGAGCGGTGGTGATCGGGTAGAGCGCCTGCAGCACGGCGCCGGCGCCCTCGGCCACGTCGGCGATGTGGCCGAGCACGCCGGGGCCCATGCGCACCGGCGCCAGCGTGAGGCCGCTGCGCTGCTCGAGCGCGCCGAGGCAGTGCGCCGCGAGCGCGAAGATCTCATTGGCCGAGATCACGCCGACCACGCGCTCGCCGTCGAGCACCGGGAACTGCGCCACCCCGAGCTGGCGGCCCTTGCGCATGCAGTGCTGCATGGTGTCGGTCGCCTGCACGGTGGCGGGGTTGCGCACCATGATGTCGCGCACGCGCAGCCGGGTGACGAAGTAATCCAGCTCGTCGGCGTTCTGCGCGCGCGACACATAGTGGCCCACGCGCAGCAGGTTGGCGCGCGTGATCAGGCCGCGCAGGTGGTCGTCGTCGACCACCGGCAGCGCGTGCAGGTTGCCTTCGGTGAGGATCCGGTTGGCCTCCGACACCAGCATGTCGCTCGGCACGACGACCGGGTCGGTCTGCATCCAGTTGCGCACGATCATGAGTGCATCTCCGCGGCCGGCTGGGGCGCGCGCGCACCCTCGAAGAGCCGGAGAAATTCGTCGACCGCCACGCGCGCGAACTCGGGCGTGTACAGGTGCAGGTCGACCTCCTTGACGCGCTCGGGCTGTTTCAGTTGCTGCTTCAGGCGCGCCACGAAAGCGGCATCGGCGGCGGGGTCGTGGATCGGCCGGCCCTCGCGGTCGAGCGACGACCAGCCTTTCAGCGGCACCAGGAAGGTCCAGCGGCCTTTCGCCTTGTTGAGCCGCTCGGCAATCACGTCGGCGGCCTGGCGTAGCTCGTCGGCGGTGGTGCGCACCTGCACGCGCAGCGTGTCCTGCACCACCTGCGCTCGATCCTTCGTTTTCTCGAGCATGTCGGCGCGGCCGCCGTACGACAGGATGTCGAGCCCGCATGGCGCCAGCACCATCGGGATGCCGGTCTCCACCGCGGCCATCAGCCGCTGCGGGCCGGGGTCGCGGTTGCCCTTGAACAGGTGCTCGACGATGCCGCCGATGCAGAGGTCGAGCACGCCGTGGAAGGCGCCGTCGCGGATCATCTCCTCCATCGCGCGGTCGCCCTTGCCCTGGGCGTGGCAGACGATCGGCGTGAAGCCCGCCTGCTCGAGATACCCCAGCGCGGTCTGCACCGCCATCTCGCCGAAGCCGAACGACGACACCGCGACGCACGGCTTGTCGAACGTGATGGCCGTGCCCTGAGTCATCTCGACCATGCCGCAGATGGCGCCCACCGCGTTGGTGATCTGCGCCTTCAGCAGCGGGTTCATCTTGACGATGTCGAGCACCGTGTGGTGCATCGTGATGTCGCGCGTGCCGACGTACTGGTCGATGTACGCCGGGTGCGCGGCCATCGGCGAGGCCATCAGCTTGGGGAAGCCGAACGGCAGCCGCTTCATCACCGAGGTGGACACCAGCGTCGCGGTGCCGCCGCCGATGCCGATGATGCCGTGCACGCGGCCCTGCTTCATCAGGTCGTCGACGATCGCCGCGGCGCCGCGGATCTGGTTCTGCGTGGCGGCGTCGCGGTCGCTGCGGTACTTCTCGCGCACCACCTCGATCGCCAGGCCGCCGCGACGCGCCACCTCCTCGGTGCGGATGTCGCCGGGGAAGGGCGGCGGCTCCTCCATGCTGAAGTCGAGCAGGATCGGCTCGTGGCCGCGCCCGGCGATCAGCCCCTTGACGAAGACGATGTCCTCGCCCCGGGTGTCGAGGTTGCAGATGACGACGATGCCCTTCTTGGTCACCAAATCTTCCTCCGCGCTGCGCGCTCACGTATGAGCGCTTTGGAGCGGCCATGCGCGCTCATGGCGCTCGCTCTACATCTCGTGCGTCTTGGCCTTCTTGGCCGGCGCCTCGGGCCGCGTCAGGCGGTTGATCATCTCGGCCACCGGGCTGGTGCCCTCGAAGCCGTACTCGTTCCAGCGGTTCGACACCTTCTGCAGCATCGCGCGATCCATGAAGATCTCGCTGGGCTTGTTCTTCCACTCGTACGGCGTGCAGGCGTCGAGGATGATGCGGCTGGTGATCTCGCGCGCCTCGATCGGCAGGCCCGGGTCGAGCGGCGTCGAGCGGCCGCGGTCGATGATCTGTGCCGAGCGCTTGGGGTCGAAGCGAGTGGCCAGCGCCCACCAGACGCGATCCATGTCGTCGGCCTCGATGTCGTGGTCGACCACGATCACGCCCTTGAGCCCGTAGTGGCCGGTGGTGCTGGCGATCACCGCGTTGCCCACGTGATTGGAGTGCCCCGGGTACATCTGCTTCACCGACACGATGGCCCAGAAGCGGCCGGTGGCCGCCGCCGGCAGGTAGACGCTCTGGATGCCCGGCACCTTCATCGTCTCGAGGTCGTACCACATCGCGCCGGTGCGGTTGAGCGACTGGATCATGTGGATGTCGTTGATCGGCTTGCCGACGGTGGTCGACCAGAAGATCGGCTTGTTGCGATGCAGGATGCGCTTGACGCGAAGCACCGGCTTCGGATAGTCCTTGCCCTTGTTGCCCGAGTAGTAGCCGGTGTATTCGCCGAACGGGCCTTCGTCCATCAGCTCGTTGGGGTCGATCCAGCCCTCGGCGATGATCTCGGCGTTGGCCGGTAGCGTGAGCCCGGTGAGGTCGGACTTGAACACCGGCACCGAGCGGCCGCGCAGCGCGCCGGCGATGTCGTACTCGTCGGTCTGCGCGCTGACCAGCGTCGAGCCGGCGAGGAACAGCACCGGGTCGCAGCCGACCACCGCGGCGGCGGGCATCAGCTCGCCGCGCTCCTGGTACTTCTTCATGTGCATGTCGCCATGCTTGCCCTTGATGATCTGCGAGCCCAGGATGTTCTTGCCCAGCACCTGCGAGCGGTAGGTGCCGAGGTTGGTCCAGCCGGTGTCGGGGTCCTGCGTCACCAGGTAGCCGGCGGTGACGAAGAAGCGGCCGCCGTCATCGGGGTAGAACCACGGCACCGGGAACTTCTCGAGGTCGACCGCGTCGCCCTCGACCACGTTCTCCATCACCGAGGGCTTGTCGACGAAGGTCGGCTTGATCAGCTGCTTGGTGGTCAGCTCCATCCACTTGCGCGACAGCTGGCACATCGTCAGGCCCGGGTTCTGCTCGAGCGCGATCGCGATGCGCTCGGGGGTCGTGAAGGCGCTGGTGAAGACCGGGATCGTGTGGCCCTTGACGTTCTCGTACAGCAGTGCAGGGCCTTGCTTCTCCTCGTTGACTTTCGAGACGTGGCACAGCTCGTACTTCCAGTCGACCTCGGCCTTGACGCGATGCAGCTGGCCGTGGGCTTCGAGCGCGGCGATGTAGCTGCGCAGGTCGTTGATCGGCTTGACCTCGGTGCGGGTATCCATTTCGTCTCCTGGGGGTGGAACGGGTGAGTCGGGGTGAAGGGGTTGTGTGCTGCGCGGTCAGCTCACGCGCTTGCCGGTGAGCATGCCGCGCACGATGTAGTCCATCGCCGAGCCGGCGCTGTTGGCGCTCTCGCGCCGCCGGCTCCACACGGTTTCGGGGCGGGCCTGCAGGATGAAGATGTTGCCGCCCGACGGCAGGTCTTTGTCGACCGCCCATTCGATGTCCATCGGCGCGCCGTAGTGCTTCTCGATCTGCTTGCCGATCCAGGCCAGCTCGGTGATCTCGTCGTCGATCAGCGATTGCACGTCCTGGCGCTCGGGAGGGATCTCGATCGCGCGCGAGACCTGCTGCCTCACGTCGACGGTGTAGCAAAGCTCCTTGTGCGCGATCGTGCGATCGATGATGTCGAGCGTGACCTTGTTGACCACGAAATGGTCGGGCGTCACTTCGCCCGACACCACCGATTCGCCGAAGCCGAAGTTGGAGTCGATCACGATCACCGAGCGGTCGCCGTTGGCCGGGTGCAGCGTGAACATCACGCCGGCGGTGTAGGCGTTGGCCATCTTCTGCACGCCGACGCTGATGGCCAGCGTGTCGTCGCTCCAGCCCTGTCGCGCCCGGTAGGCGATGGCACGCGCGGTGTACAGGCTCGAGATGCAGCGCCGCACGTGGTGCAGCACTTCGTCGACGCCGCGGATCCACAGGTAGGTGTCCTGCTGGCCGGCGAAGCTGGCGCCGGCGGTGTCCTCGGCGGTGGCGCTCGACCGCACGGCCACCGGCACCGCCGGCAGGCACGAGCGCAGCGACAGCTTGCGGTAGCACTCGGCCACCAGATCCTCGATCTCCGGCGGGAACGGCTGCTCCTCGATCTGCGAGCGGATCGAGCCACTGATCCGCTCCAGGGCCTCGAGGTCATCGGTGTCGGCGCCCGCGAGCCGCGCCGCGACCTCGCGCTCGAGCCCGGCCTCGGCCATGAAGCGCCGGTAGCCTTCGGTGGTCAGCGCGAAGCCCGGCGGCACCCGCACCTGGGCGTTGATCAGCTCGCCGAGCGAGGCGTTCTTGCCGCCTACCAGCGGCACCGACTCCTTCAGGCACTCGTCGAGCCAGCACACCAGCGGCGGGCGCGCCACGAAGGG
>DASURM010000209.1:0-10613 GCA_036280035.1 Burkholderiaceae bacterium
GGCGCGATCCCGTGCGCCTACACCGCGCATCTCGGCCAACCCGACGAGAGCGACTACGACGACATCCCGCGCAAGGCCAAACAGTACGGCGCCGAGCTCGCGCGCCTGGTCGATTGCCGGCCGCAACTGGTGGCCGAAGGCTTCGCGGCGATCCAGAGCGGCGCGTTCCACGTCACCACCGCCGGCGCCACCTACTTCAACACCACGCCGCTCGGCCGCGCGGTGACCGGCACCGCGCTGGTGGTGGCGATGCGCGACGACGGCGTGCACATCTGGGGCGACGGCAGCACCTACAAGGGCAACGACATCGAGCGCTTCTACCGCTACGGGCTGCTCGCCAACCCGGCGCTCAAGATCTACAAGCCGTGGCTCGACCAGCGCTTCATCGACGAGCTGGGCGGCCGCAAGGAGATGAGCGAATACCTGATTGCCCACGGCTTCGACTACAAGATGAGCGTCGAGAAGGCGTACAGCACCGACTCCAACATGCTCGGCGCGACGCACGAGGCCAAGGACCTCGAGTTCCTCGACAAGGGCATTCGAATCGTCAACCCGATCATGGGCGTGGCGTTCTGGCGCGACGACGTGCCCGTGAAGACCGAGGCGGTGAGTGTGCATTTCGAGGAAGGCCAGCCGGTGGCGCTGAACGGCCGCACCTTCACCGACGCGGTGGCGCTGTTCGAAGAGGCCAACGCCATCGGCGGCCGCCATGGCCTGGGCATGAGCGACCAGATCGAGAACCGCATCATCGAGGCCAAGAGCCGCGGCATCTACGAGGCCCCGGGGATGGCGCTGCTGCACATCGCCTACGAGCGGCTGGTCACCGGCATCCACAACGAGGACACGATCGAGCAGTACCGCAGCCACGGTCGGCGGCTGGGCAAGCTGCTGTACCACGGCCGCTGGTTCGACCCGCAGGCGATGATGCTGCGCGAGACCGCGCAGCGCTGGGTCGCGCGCGCCGTCACCGGCGAGGTGTGGCTCGAACTGCGCCGCGGCAACGACTACTCGCTGCTCGACACGCAGAGCCCGAACCTCACCTACGCGCCCGAGCGCCTGACGATGGAGAAGGGCGAGGGCGCGTTCACGCCGGCCGACCGCATCGGCCAGCTCACGATGCGCAACCTCGACATCACCGACACCCGCGCCAAGCTCGGCATCTACTCGAAGGCCGGGCTGCTCGGCAAGGATTCGGGGCTGCCGCTGCTGTCGTCCCCCGAACCCGAGTGAATTCCCAGCGCCAGCGCTTCGACCGCCTCGACGCGCTGCGCGGCGTGGCCATCGTGTGGATGGCGATCTTCCACTTCTGCTTCGACCTCAACCACTACGGCTTCCTCACGCCGAAGCAGCACTTCACCGCCGACCCGTTCTGGTACTCGCAGCGCACGGCGATCGTCACGCTGTTTCTCTTCTGCGCCGGTGTCGGCCAGGCGATCGCGCTCGCGCGCGGCCAGTCGTGGCCGCGCTTCTGGCGGCGCTGGGCGCAGATCGCCGGTTGCGCGGTGCTGGTGTCGATCGGCTCGTACCTGATGTTCCCGCGCAGCTGGATCTCGTTCGGCGTGCTGCACGGCATAGCGGTGATGCTGATCATCGTGCGCCTGCTGGCGCCTCATCGAGCCTGGCTGTGGCCGCTGGGCGCGCTGGCGCTCGTGCTGCCGCTGCTGTGGCGCGACGAGGCGTTCAACGGCCCCTGGCTGCGCTGGATCGGGCTGGTCACGCGAAAGCCGGTCACCGAAGACTACGTGCCGGTGCTGCCGTGGCTCGGCGTGATGCTGTGGGGCGCCGCCGCCGGGCAGTGGCTGCTGGCGCGCCGGCCGGCGTGGCTGGGCGATCCGGCGCCCCGGGCGGCGCGGGGGATGGCGCTGCTCGGCCGCTGGTCGCTCAGCTTCTACATGGTCCACCAGCCGGTGCTGATCGGCCTGGTGATGGGCGCGGCCGCGCTGCGGCGCTGAGCGCGGTTACGTTTGGCCGCACATTGGCGGCTTCAGGGTGCCGCCTGCCTGCCGAAAGACAGGCCATGCCGCTGCCGTCGCTGTCCCGCGCCTATCGCGTCGCACCGCGTGCGGGAGCAGCGCGGACGCCCCCTGACGCCGGCGAGCGCGATGTGCGCCGCGACCGGCGCGACGAGGGCAGTGCCGCCGACGCCGAGCCCGCCTGCGACAGCGTGCGCCACTCGCCGCTGCTGCGCGCGCTGTTGCGAGCGCTGCACCTACCCGCTGCGGCTGCCGGGGCGCACGACGGCATCGTCGAACGCTCGCTGATCGCATTTGCGCGGGCGCTCAATCTGGCCACCGGCGACGCCGACGCCGTGCCGCAGCCGACGATGGCGCGCGCCGGCGACGCCGCGCAACGCCGTGCGCGCAACGAGGAGCAGCTGCTGGGCGCGTTCGCCGAACTGCTGCATGCGGCCGGCCGCCCGCGTCCGGCCACGCGCGAGGCGCTGCAGGCGCAACTGGCCGATGCCTTGCAAGCGCTGGCGCGCGAACTGCACGTCGACGACGACCGCGCCGGCGAAGCCACGCAACCCGGCAGCCTGATCAGCGTACGAGCCTGAGCTGCGCAGCGGATGCGGCGGGCAGCCAGCCTGGAGCGCCGGGGCGGCACGCTAGGATCGCCGCATGGCCACTCGTCAGGTGCTGTTCGGCTTTCATGCGGTGACGGTGCGTCTCAAGACCGCACCGGAGTCGGTGCGCGAGGTGCACGTCGACGCGACGCGGCGCGACGCGCGCATGCGCCAGTTCGTCGCGCGCGCGCTGGCCGCTGGTGCGCGCGTGATCGACAGCGACGATGCCGCGCTGCAGCGCCTGTGCGGCACGCACAGGCACCAGGGCGTGGTGGCGCGCGTCGACGCGGTATTCCAGGCGCGCACGATCGACGAGGTGTTGGAGGACGTGTCCGGCGCGCCGCTGCTGCTGTTGCTCGATGGCGTGACCGACCCGCACAACCTCGGCGCCTGCCTGCGCGTGGCCGACGGCGCCGGCGCGCACGCGGTGGTCGCCCCCAAGGATCACGCGGTGGCGATCAATGCCACGGTGGCCAAGGTGGCCAGCGGCGCGGCGGAGACGGTGCCGTACCTGATGGTGACCAACCTCGCGCGCTGCATCGCTGCGCTCAAGACGCACGGCATCCGCGTCGTCGGCACCGCCGAAGACGCGCCGCAGACGATCCACCAGGCCGACCTGCGCGGCCCGCTGGCGCTGGCGCTCGGCGCCGAGGGCAAGGGCCTGCGCCAGTTGACGCGAACGAGTTGCGACGCGCTGGTGCGCATTCCGATGCACGGCGCGGTCGAGAGCCTCAACGTCTCGGTGGCCGCGGGCGTCTGTCTGTTCGAGGCCCGGCGGCAGCGCGATGCCTGAGGAGTCGATCGACGCCGTGCGCGCGCGCATCGACGCCGCGCGCTCGCTGTTCGTGCTGACCGGCGCCGGAATGAGCGCCGAGAGCGGCATCGCGACCTTTCGCGACGCGATCGCATCAGCCCCTTCTGCGCCTGCGGCGCAGTTCCCCCGAGGGGAGCGTTCCGCCTTGGGGCGGCCCGGCGGCGGAACCGGCCTATGGGCTCGCTTCGACCCCGCACAACTCGCGAGCGAAGAGGGTTTCCGCGCCGACCCGGGCACCGTGTGGGACTGGTACGCCGAACGCCGCGTCGCGGTGCGCGCCGCGCAGCCCAACGCCGGCCACCTGGCGCTCGGCGCGTTCGAGCGCCGGCGCCCCGGCGTGCTGACGCTGGCGAGCCAGAACGTCGACGACCTGCATCAGCGCGCCGGCAACACCGCCACTATCCGCCTGCACGGCGAACTGCTGGCCGATCGCTGGCTCGACGGTTGTGCGCGATCGCCCGCCTGCAGCACGCAGCAGGCGCAGCCCGGCCGCCCGCCGCGCTGCGCCGACTGCGGCAACCTGGTGCGGCCGGCGGTGGTGTGGTTCGGCGAGCTGCTGCCGCCGGCGGCGATCGACGCGGCCGAGCGCGCGGCGCAGGGCTGCGACGTCGCGCTCGTGGTCGGCACCTCGGGCGCCGTGTGGCCCGCTGCCGGGCTGGCGGCGCGCGCGCGGCGCGCCGGCGCGTTCGTCGCCATCGTCAACCCGCACGCCAGCGAGATCGACGACCAGGCCCACGCGGTGCTGCGTGCCACCGCGGCGCAGGCACTGCCGCGCCTGTTGCGGCACGACTGACGCGCGTCGAGGGTTGCGGCGCGGGCGCGTTCGGTTCATGTGGCGTCATCCCTCCTGAGCGGGATGCGCACCGCCAATGAGAGGCCTATCGTTGCGCGCTCGGTCTCGCTGCGAGGCCGCAAGGCAACCACGATGGACACCTTCGAACTGCGCCATCGCCATGGATCGCGATGGCAGGCGCACGCCCTGCTGCTGATCGCCGTGCTCGCCTCGCTGGCGATGATGGTGCTGGCCGGCGCGCTCGTCGCCGCGGGCAGCCTGCCGCTGCACTGACGCCCGTGCGTGACGGCCGGCACGAGTTTGCCGGAGCGCAGCAACCACGCCACTGAAGTTCGCTACCATCGCGCCGGCTTTCGGCAAACAGTGGCGGCGCGCATGGCGATGGATGTGGTGGATTACGAGATCAAGGGCTCGGAGATGCAGTTCGTCGAGGTCGAGCTCGACCCCGGCGAGGCGGCCATCGGCGAGGCCGGCAGCATGTTCTTCATGGATCCGGGCATCGCGATGGAAGCGGTGTTCGGCGACGGCTCGAGCGGCAACCAGGGCGGTCTGTTCGGCAAGTTGCTCGGGGCCGGCAAGCGGCTGCTGACCGGCGAGTCGCTGTTCACCACTGTCTACGTCAACCAGGCCGCGGGCAAGCAGCGCGTCGCCTTCGGCGCACCGTACCCGGGCAAGATCGTGCCGATGAATCTGCGCCAGCTCGGCGGCACGCTGCTGTGTCAGAAGGATGCCTTCCTGTGCGCCGCGCGCGGCGTGTCGCTCGGCATCGCGTTCCAGCAGAAGCTCGGTGTCGGCTTCTTCGGCGGCGAAGGCTTCATCATGCAGAAGCTCGACGGCGACGGCCTGGCCTTCGTGCATGCCTGCGGCACCGTGGTCAAGCGCGAACTGGCGGCGGGGCAGCAGTTGTTCATCGACACCGGCTGCGTCGTCGCCTACACGCCGAGCGTCAACTTCGAGATCCAGTACGTGGGCAAGATCAAGACCGCGCTGTTCGGCGGCGAAGGTCTGTTCCTGGCGCGCATGACCGGGCCCGGCACGATCTGGCTGCAGAGCCTGCCGTTCTCGCGCCTGGCCAGCCGCGTGTTCGCCGCGGCGCCTCAGCGCGGCGGCAGCCGCGGCGAAGGCTCGGTGCTGCCGGGCTTCGGCGCCGGCGGCCTGTTGGGAGGCATCCTCGGCGGCGACGATGAGTAAGTGGCGCCGGCTCGCGGCGATGCTCGCCGCGGGAACGATGGCGGTCGCGGCCGCGGCCGCGCCTGCGCCGATGTCGAGCGTGCAACTCGACGAACTGACCTCGGTGGAGCTGCGCGCTCTGATCGACCGCGGCACCACCACCGTGCTGGTGCCGGTCGGCGGCACCGAGCAGAACGGCGCGCACCTCGTGCTGGGCAAGCACAACGCGCGCGTGCGCGTGCTCGCAGCGCGCATCGCCGAGCAACTCGGCGATGCGGTGGTGGCGCCGGTGATCGCGTACGTGCCCGAAGGCGGCATCGACCCGCCGACGCAGCACATGCGCTACGCCGGCACGCTGTCGGTGCCCGCGGCGGCGTTCGAGGCGGTGCTCGAGGGTGCGGCGCGCAGCCTGCATCACCACGGCTTTCGTCACGTGGTGCTGCTCGGCGACCATGGCGGGTACCAGCGCAGCCTGCAACGCGTGGCCGACAAGCTCAATCGCGCCTGGGGCGGCTCGTCGGTGCTCGCCTTGACCGAGTACTACGCGGCAGCACAGGCGTTCGACGCCACGCTGGCCGCGCAGGGCTACACGGCGCAGGAGATCGGGCGGCATGCCGGCCTGGCCGACACGTCGCTCGCCTGGGCCGCCGATGCGTCGCTGGTGCGGCCGCAGGCGCTGCGGCCGGTCGACGGCGTCAGCGGCGACCCGCGGCGTGCCAGCGCGCGACTCGGCCGTGACGGCATCGAGCACATCGTGGCCGCCTCGGTGGCCGCGATCCGCGTCCGCACCGCGGGTGCCTCCTCCAAGCACAGGGATCAGTCCAAGGCATCATGACGCGCGCAATCATCGTGAATCGATCCGGCACGCTGACTTGGGTGACGCTGCTGGCGGTGCTGGCGGTCGCCGCCTGGTTGGCGGTGCGCGGTGCCAACGCGCAGGCCGCACCGGCGTTGGCCAGCGCGCCGCTGGCGATGGCGGTTTCCACCGTGCCCGGCATGCCAGCGGTGCCCGACGCGAGCAACCTCTACAGCGAAACCGCGGCCGGCAAGTTCAGCCCCGCGGTCGCCGGCGCGCTCGAGCGCGTCTACGTACCCAACCTGCGCTCCGACGACGTCTACGTGATCGATCCGATCGCGATGAAGGTGGTCGAGCGTTTCAAGGTCGGCGACGGCCCGCAGCACATCGTGCCGTCGTGGGATCTGCGCACGCTGTGGGTCACCAACAATGCCGAGAGCCACACCGACGGCAGCCTGACGCCGATCGATCCGAAGACCGGCAAGCCTGGCCAGGCGGTGATGGTCGACGACCCGTACAACATGTACTACACGCCCGACGGCAGGTCGGCGATCGTGGTGGCCGAGGCGCGCAAGCGGCTCGACTTCCGCGATCCGCAGACGATGGCGGTGCGGTACTCGATCGACGTGCCCGGCTGCCCCGGCGTCAACCACGCCGACTTCTCGATCGACGGCCGCTTCGCGATCTTCACCTGCGAGTTCTCGGGCGCGCTGGTCAAGATCGATCTGGTCGAGCGCAAGGTGCAGGGCTACCTGAAGCTGCCGATGCCCGCCACGCGGTTCAAGGAAGTGCCGAGCGGTCAGCGTGTCAAGGCCGGCCAGGTTTGGGAGCCCGGCGCGACCGAGGTTTGCACCGTCACCCGCAGCATGCCGCAGGACATTCGCGCCTCGCCCGACGGCAAGCGCTACTACGTGGCCGACATGCACGCCGACGGCGTGCACATCGTCGACGCCGAATCGTTCAGGCAGGTCGGCTTCATTCCCACCGGCCTCGGCGCGCACGGCCTGTACCCGAGTCGCGATGGCCGCCATCTCTATGTGGCCAACCGCGGGTCGCACCAGGTTCACGGCCCCAGACTCGGCGACGGCGGCGTCGCGGTGATCGACTTCGCCACCGACAAGGTGGTCGCGCGCTGGGGAATCCCCGGCGGCGGCAGCCCCGACATGGGCAACGTCAGCGCCGACGGCAAGTGGCTGTGGCTGGCGGCGCGCTACGACGACGTCGTCTACCGTTTCGACACCGCCACCGGCGACGTGCGGCTGATCAAGGTCGGCGCCGAGCCGCACGGCCTCACCGTGTGGCCGCAGCCCGGCCGCTACTCGCTGGGGCATACCGGCAATCTGCGATGAGCGATCGTGCGAACTTGCACGCCGCGCCCTGCGGCCGCGCCGACCAAGGCACCGAGCCGTGCGGAGACCCGCGAGCGCGATGAACTTCGGCCTGGTGATCGTCGGCGACGAGATCCTGTCGGGCAAGCGACAGGACAAGCACCTGCCCAAGGCGATCGAACTGCTCGCCGCGCGCGGCCTGGCGCTCGCCTGGGCGCGCTACGTCGGCGACGAGCGCGAGCGCATCACCCCGGTGCTGCGAGACGCGTTCGCCTGCGGCGACGCCGTGTTCTGCTGCGGCGGCATCGGCGCGACGCCCGACGACCACACCCGCCAGTGCGCGGCGGCCGCGCTCGGCGTGCCGCTGGAGTTGCACCCGCACGCCAGGGATCTGATCGTCGAGCGCATGCGCGACGCGGCGCGCGAGCAGGGCCTGCCGTTCGAGCCCGAACGGGCCGACAACCTGCACCGGCTCAACATGGGCGTCTTCCCGCGCGGCGCGCAGCTCATTCCGAATCCGTACAACAAGATCCCGGGCTTCAGCGTCGGCGACGTGCACTTCATGCCCGGCTTCCCGGTGATGGCGCACCCGATGATCGAGTGGCTGCTCGACACGCGCTACGCCGGGCTGCACGGCGCGCACCGTCGCGTCGAGCGCTCGCTGATCGTGACCGGCTCGATGGAGGCGACGCTGACGCCGCTGATGGAGCGCATCGAGTCGAACTTTCCCGGCCTCAAGGTGTTCAGCCTGCCCAGCGTCGATCACCCTGTGCACGGCCGCCACATCGAGCTCGGCGTCAAGGGCGACGCGGCCGCCACCGAGGCGGCTTTCGCCGAGTTGAAGGCCGGCCTGCGCGCGCTCGGCGCCCGATTGGGCGCCGAATTGGTGCGCTGACCGCGCCTCGGCGGGCACCATCGCGGTGCTATGCTCGCACCGGCCAGGTGCGGCATCGCGTTCCCGGGGGCTCATGAGGGGCGCCCCAACGGGCCGTTCGATGGCATGGTTTCTGCTTGATTGCCGCTTGCTACGCGGCGCGGGCTCCATCCGGGGCCGCGGGCGAGCGCGCGCACATCCGCTCCACTCACAACCACCAACACCCCGCTGGAGATTCCTGATGGCAAAGACCGTCGCCGACGTGATGAAGATGGTGAAGGAAAACGAAATCAAGTTCGTCGATTTCCGCTTCACCGACACCCGCGGCAAAGAGCAACACGTCACCGTGCCCGTATCGCACTTCGACGACGACAAGTTCACCTCGGGCCACGCCTTCGACGGCTCGTCGATCGCCGGCTGGAAGGGTATCGAGGCCTCGGACATGCTGCTGATGCCCGATCCGGCGACGGCCAACATCGACCCGTTCTACGAAGAGCCGACGTTGTTCATGTCGTGCGACGTGCTCGAGCCGGGCGACGGCAAGCCCTATGAGCGCGACCCGCGCTCGCTGGCCAAGCGTGCCGAGGCCTACCTGAAGAGCAGCGGCATCGGCGACCAGGCGTTCTTCGGGCCCGAGCCCGAGTTCTTCATCTTCGACCAGGTGCGCTGGAACGTCGACATGTCGGGCTGCTTCGTGAAGATCGATTCCGAAGAGGCGCCGTGGAGCACCGGCCTGGACTTCGAAGGCGGCAACCTTGCCCACCGCCCGGCGGTCAAGGGCGGCTACTTCCCGGTGCCGCCGGTCGACAGCATGCAGGACATGCGCAGCGAGATGTGCCTGCTGCTCGAGCAGATGGGCATCCCGGTGGAAGTGCACCACCACGAGGTCGGTGGCATGGGCCAGAACGAGCTGGGCACCAAGTTCTCGACCCTGGTGCAGCGCGCCGACTGGTTGATGGTGCAGAAGTACATCATCCACAATGTCGCGCACGCCTACGGCAAGACCGCCACCTTCATGCCCAAGCCGGTGGTCGGCGACAATGGCTCCGGCATGCACGTGCACCAGTCGGTGTGGAAGGGCGGCAAGAACCTGTTCGCCGGCGACGGCTACGCCGGCTTGTCGGAGTTCGCGCTGTACTACATCGGCGGCATCATCAAGCACGCGCGCGCACTCAACGCGATCACCAACCCCGGCACCAACAGCTACAAGCGGCTGGTGCCCGGCTTCGAGGCGCCGGTCAAGCTGGCGTACAGCTCGCGCAACCGCTCGGCGTCGGTGCGCATCCCGTACGTGGCCAACCCGAAGGGCCGGCGCATCGAGGTGCGCTTCCCCGACCCCACCTGCAACCCGTACCTCGCCTTCGCCGCGATGCTGATGGCCGGCCTCGACGGCGTGGAGAACAAGATCCATCCGGGCGAGGCGGCGACCAAGGACCTGTACCACCCGCCGCCCGAAGAAGACGCCAAGATCCCCACCGTGTGCAGCAGCCTCGAGCAGGCGCTGGAGTACCTCGACAAGGACCGTGCCTTCCTGACCAAGGGCGGCGTCTTCACCGACACCTATCTCGACGCCTACATCGAGCTCAAGATGCAGGAGGTCACGCGCTTCCGGATGACCACGCACCCAGTCGAGTTCGACATGTACTACAGCCTCTAGGCTTCGGGAGCTCGGTGGCCCCCCCGCGAATCGAGGCGACCGATCGTGTCAAAGGGACGGCCTGCGCGCCGTCCCTTTCTCGTTGGCCGTCGTCGGTTTGCGACAATGCCGCGTTGCGGTTGGAGCGCGGGCCCGTCGTTGGCCTGGGGGTGCGGTGCCATGAAGCATGCGTTGTGGGCGGCGTTGTGGTTGGTGGCGAGTTCGGCCGCCTGGCCTCAGGCGGCCCCGAAAGGCGGGGTGGTGTACCGTTGTCCGGGGCCGCCGATCCTCTACACCGACCAGATCGGCGAGCAGGAGGCCAAGGACAAGAACTGCCGCACGATCGAAGGCGCACCCGTGACGATCGTGCAGATGCCCAAGCCCGCATCGGGCAAGGCGTCGCCGGTCGCGGGTTCGCGCGAGGGCAAGGGCGACGCCAGGGGCGACGCGAGGGGCGATGGCAAGGTCGACCCGACCGCGCAGCGCCAGCGCGACAGCGACGCGCGCAAGCTGCTCGAGGCAGAGCTCAAGCGCGAGGAAGCCCGGCTCGCCGAGCTGCAGAAGGCCTTCAACAACGGCGAACCCGAGCGCCAGGGCGACGAGCGCAACTACCAGCGATATCTCGACCGCGTCAACGAG